>NZ_JAGYGN010000010.1:0-192776 GCF_019947515.1 Pseudomonas sp. A-B-19 | reverse complement strand
GCCACACAGACGCGGGATGGAGCAGTCTGGTAGCTCGTCGGGCTCATAACCCGAAGGTCGTCGGTTCAAATCCGGCTCCCGCAACCAAACATCAAAAAAGGCTACTCGAAAGAGTGGCCTTTTTTGTATCTGTTGAAAAAGTCCTTTCGCAACAATGATCTGTCACTGTGTAGCAAGCCGTTTGGGGGCCCCATGCGCCGGGTTCAGACTATGCTCTATCGCAGACCGAAGCCTTCACGACCGATGTCGCGCCGTCCCCGCCGCCCGGTGATAGGCGTTAATATTTGTGATTATTTTTTTCCGCAGGGATTGGTAACTTGGCTGGATACCCCCATCCTGTCGCGCACAATCCAAGAGGTGATTGATGCGCGCCAACTCGTCTGATTCACAAGACCCTGTCACAGCGACACAACCGATCAAGGCTGAGCGTCTGCGCCTGCTTGAACTGTTGAGCAAATACCGTCAGCCCATTGGCCTGGCGGTCACCCTGCTGTTGTTCGCGATTGCCCTGATTGCCTGTCGTCACCTGCTGAGCGAACTCGACCTTTACGCACTGCACGACTCGATCCTCGAAGTTCCGCAACCTGCCTTGATGGGCGCACTGGCCGCAACCGTAGCGGGCTTCATCATTCTGCTCGGCTACGAATGGTCGGCCAGCCGCTATGCCGGAGTGAGCCTGGCACCGCGCGAGTTGGCGCTGGGTGGTTTCACGGCCTTTGCCATTGGTAACGCCATCGGACTTTCAATGCTGTCGGGCGGTTCAGTGCGCTATCGCCTCTATGCCCGTCATGGCCTGGGAGCGGCTGAAGTCGCCCGCATGACATTGTTCGCCAGCCTCTCGCTGGGTTGCGCCCTGCCGCCGCTGGCCGCCCTGGCGACGCTCAGCGACCTGCCGGCGGCATCCACCGCCCTGGGGCTTTCCGAGACATTGCTGGGCGCGGTGGCGAGCGCCGTGCTCGTACTGTTTTCAGTGCTGGCCATTGGCATCTACCGTCGTCGACTGCCGGAACAGCCATACCCGGACAACCTGCTGGTCAAGGTCGGCCGCCGCACCTTGCGCCTGCCCGGGCGTCGCCTGACATTCCTGCAATTGATCATCACCGCTCTGGACGTAGCGGCCGCCGCGACCGTGCTCTATCTGCTGCTGCCGGAAACGCCACCCTTTGCTTCGTTCCTGCTGGTTTACCTGCTGGCGCTGGCCGCCGGCGTGCTCAGCCATGTGCCGGGCGGTGTCGGGGTGTTCGAGGCGATTTTGCTGGCGGCGTTTTCCGACACCCTGGGCGCTGCGCCACTGGCCGCTGCCCTGCTGCTCTATCGCTTGATCTACGTGGTCCTGCCCTTGCTGGTGGCCTGCCTGCTGTTGCTGATCAACGAAGGTCAGCGCGTGTTCCAGACACGCCAGACGTTGCGCGCGGCCTCAGGCCTGGCGGCACCGATACTGGCGGTGCTGGTATTTCTGTCCGGTGTTGTCCTGTTGTTCTCCGGCGCCACCCCGGAAATCGACACCCGTCTGGAACACATCGGTTTTCTGATCCCCCATCGACTGGTCGATGCTTCGCACTTTGGTGCCAGCCTGGTCGGCGTTCTTTGCCTGTTGCTGGCCCAGGGGCTGCGTCGCCGGCTGTCGGCTGCGTGGATGCTGACCACCATTCTGTTGCTGGTCGGCGCCCTGCTCTCGCTGCTCAAAGGCTTCGACTGGGAGGAAGCCAGCCTTATGGTGCTGACGGCCAGCCTGCTCGGGGTATTCCGCCGCTCGTTCTATCGCCCCAGCCGACTGACCGAAGTACCGTTCTCGCCGCTGTACCTGGTGGCCAGCCTGTGTGTGCTCGGTGCGTCGATCTGGTTGCTGCTGTTTGCCTATCAGGACGTTCCGTACAGCCACCAGCTCTGGTGGCAGTTCACTCTGGACGCAGATGCCCCCCGCGGCCTGCGTTCGCTGCTCGGGGCTGCCGTGCTGCTGGTGGTGGTGTCGCTGACCTGGCTGCTGCGCACCGCGCGTCCGGTGATCCACCTGCCGACGCCCGACGAACTGGAGCGCGCCAGCAAGATCCTCATGGCTTCGGCCCAACCGGACGGCGGCCTGGCCCTGACCGGTGACAAGGCGCTGCTGTTTCACCCCAATGACGAAGCGTTCCTGATGTACGCCCGTCGCGGCCGCAGCCTGGTGGCACTGTATGACCCGATCGGCCCGGGTCAGCAACGGGCGGAAATGATCTGGCAGTTCCGCGACCTGTGCGACATCTACCACGCCCGCCCCGTGTTCTATCAAGTCCGCGCAGAGAACCTGCCGTACTACATGGACATCGGCCTGACGGCGATCAAGCTCGGCGAAGAAGCCCGGGTCGACCTCAAGCGTTTTGATCTCGAAGCCAAGGGCAAAGAGATGAAGGACCTGCGCTACACCTGGAACCGAGGCACCCGCGACGGTCTGTCGCTGGAGATCTTCGAGCCGGGCCAGGCGCCGATGGATGAGCTCAAGGTGATTTCCGATGCCTGGCTGACCGGCAAGAACGTGCGCGAGAAAGGCTTCTCTCTCGGCCGCTTCAGCGATGACTACCTCAAGCATTTCCGCATCGCGGTGATTCGTTTCGAAGGACGCCCGGTGGCGTTCGCCAACCTGCTCGAGACCTACGGCCATGACCTGGCCAGCCTCGACCTGATGCGCGCGCACCCGGACGCCCCGAAGCTGACCATGGAATTCATGATGGTCGGCCTGATTCAACACTATAAAAATCATGGATACGCGCGTTTCAGCCTGGGCATGGTGCCGTTGTCGGGGTTGCAACCCCGTCGCGGTGCGCCATTGACCCAGCGTCTGGGCTCGATGGTATTCCGCCGTGGTGAGCAGCTGTACAACTTCCAGGGCTTGCGCCGCTTCAAAGACAAGTTCCAGCCTGATTGGGAACCCCGTTATATGGCCGTGCCCGCCGGACTCGATCCGCTGGTTGCGCTGGCCGACACTGCTGCCCTGATCGCGGGCGGCTTGACCGGATTGGTGAAACGCTGATGATTCAACGCTCCTTGCGGTATGTATTGGGCACACTGGTGTTGGTGGCCCTGGTTCTCGGTGGCGGTTACTGGTACCTGAAACGCCCGGCACCGGAACCGACCCTCCAATTGCTGACCCCGGCCGATGGTGCGGCAATGACTCGCGTCATCCCCGGCACCACGCCACACGCCCAGGTACTGGTGGCCGTCAATGAAGACCAGAAGCTCAGCGACAAGCAATTGATGACCCTGAGCCGTAGCGGCTCGGCACAGATTGTCCAGGTGATCCTGCCCAAGGACTGCCTGCTGCAAAGCCGTGCCCTGCAATCGGGCCTCAGAGAGCTCAAAGGCCCGGCGACCCTGGTCAGCGGTATCGGCCCGGGGGCCGTGCTGGCCTGGCGCTGGCTGTCCGAGCAGAAGAACGACAAGGCTCAGGCCGTTTCGGTCGACCTGGCCCTGGAAAAACCCGGCTGCACGCACCTGCTGCCGAAAAGCGCGGCCCACGGCCACTGGCTGGTGGCCTGGAACGACAACCCGGACGACACCAGCGCCGGCTTCGTACGCGATCAACCGAACGCCGAAACCAGCATCAGCGACTACGACATCAACCTGCCGCAAGTGCTGAACAACGAGCTGCGCAAGATCCTCGTCGGTGGTGACAAGGCTGCTGGCGGCCTGCAGATCCCGGTGGTCGAAGTGCCTGCAGGCCAGGCCAGGGACACCGTGACCCTGTTCCTGTCCGGTGATGGCGGCTGGCGCGACCTGGACCGCGATGTGGCGGGCGAGATGGCCAAGATCGGCTACCCGGTGGTCGGCATCGACACCCTGCGCTACTACTGGCAGCACAAGAGCCCGGAGCAAAGCGCGCTGGACCTGGCGGAACTGATGCAACACTACCGACAGAAATGGGGCACCAAGCGCTTCATCCTGACCGGTTATTCGTTTGGCGCAGATGTTCTGCCAGCGATCTACAACCGTCTGGCCGAATCGGAGCAGCAACGCGTTGACGCGATCATCCTGCTGGCCTTCGCCCGTACCGGCAGCTTCGAGATCGAAGTCGAAGGCTGGCTCGGCAACGCCGGCAAGGAAGCCGCCACCGGCCCGGAAATGGCCAAACTGCCAGCCGCCAAAGTGGTGTGCATCTACGGTGAGGAAGAAACCGACGAGAGTGGCTGCACCGACAAGACGGCGGTGGGCGAAGCCATCAAGCTGCCTGGCGGTCATCACTTCGACGAGAACTATCCGGCGCTGGCACAACGCCTGGTGGACATCATCGAGAAGCGGCAGGCGAAGGAAACAGCTGCTCAGGAATGATCCGGCCCCACTGAACAAGAGCCCTCGCTACTTCACGGTAGCGGGGGCTTTTTCATTCCAGCAGGCACCACACATCCCCTGTGGGAGCGAGCTTGCTCGCGATAGCGGTGGATCAGGCAACATCTCTGTTGAATGTGGCACCACTATCGCGAGCAAGCTCGCTCCCACAAGGGTCATCACACCTTTAAGACTTTGCGCTCCCCATCAAAAAGCCCCCACTGCCGCAATGGCAACGGGGGCTTCTTGATGAGGCTTACATCTCCACCTGCGTCCCCAACTCAATCACCCGGTTCAGCGGCAGATTGAAGAAGCGCAAGTTGCCGTTGGCGTTCTGCAACATGAATGCAAACAGCGCCTCACGCCAGCGCGACATGCCTTCGAGCTTGGAGGCAATGACCGTTTCGCGGCTGAGGAAGTAGGTGGTGCGCATCGGACTGAAATCCAGTTCTTCGAGATGACACAGTTTCAACGCCTTCGGTACGTCCGGCTCGTCGGTAAAGCCGAAGTGCAGAATCACCCGATAGAAACCTTCGCCGTAGGCATCGACCTCGAACCGTCGTGTTGGCGGCACCCGCGGGATGTCTTCGTACACCACCGTGAGCAGCACCACCCGCTCGTGCAGTACCTGGTTGTGCAGCAGGTTGTGCAATAACGCGTGGGGCACGGCATCCGGCCGTGCTGTCAGGAACACAGCGGTGCCCTGAACACGATGGGGCGGTTGTACGGCAATGCTGCTGATGAAGATCGGCAGCGGCAATCCACCTTCATCGATACGCTCGACCAGCAACTGCTTGCCGCGCTTCCAGGTGGTCATCAGCACAAACAGCGCGAAACCGGCGATTACCGGGAATGCACCGCCCTGAGCGATTTTCGGCACGTTGGCGGCGAAGTACACACCGTCGACCAACAGGAAACCCAACAGGATCGGCACCACAAGGACCGGTGGCCACTTCCACAGCAACAGGATCACCGCGGACACCAGAATGCTGGTCATCAGCATGGTCCCGGTCACCGCCACACCGTAGGCCGAGGCCAGGGCACCGGAGGATTCGAAACCCAGCACCAACAACACCACGCCGACCATCAGCGCCCAGTTCACCGCGCCGATGTAGATCTGGCCCTGTTCGGCACTGGAGGTGTGCTGGATGTGCATGCGCGGAATGTAACCGAGCTGGATCGCCTGACGGGTCAGGGAGAACGCACCGGAAATTACCGCTTGCGAGGCAATCACAGTGGCCAGTGTCGCCAGGCCTACCAATGGGAGCAATGCCCAACTTGGTGCCAGCAGGTAGAAAGGGTTGCGGGCAGCTTCCGGGTCGCCTAGCAGCAAGGCACCCTGACCAAAATAGTTCAGTACCAGCGCCGGCAGCACGAGAATGAACCAGGCACGAGCGATCGGCTTGCGGCCGAAGTGGCCCATGTCCGCGTACAGCGCTTCGGCACCGGTCAGTGCCAGCACCACGGCACCGAGAATCGACAGGCCCATGCCCGGATGGACCACGAAGAAACGTACGCCCCATGCCGGGTTCATCGCTTGCAGAACTTCCGGATGCTGGCTGATGCCATAGATGCCGAGCGCCCCCAGCACGAGGAACCAGGTGACCATGATCGGCCCGAACAGAATGCCGATGCGCGCCGTACCGTGACGCTGGATCAGAAACAGCGCGACCAGCACTACCAGCGACAGCGGCACGACCCAATGGTCGATGCCTTCGAAGGCCAGCCCCAGGCCTTCGATCGCCGACAGCACGGAGATCGCCGGGGTAATCATGCTGTCGCCATAAAACAACGCCGCGCCAATCAGCCCACAGACCACCAGCAACATGCGCAGTTTCGCATGCCCCGCCGCCGCCCGCCGGGCCAGTGCGGTCAACGCCATGATCCCGCCTTCGCCCTGGTTGTCGGCACGCAGCACAAACATCATGTACTTGATCGACACGACCCAGATCAGCGACCAGAAAATGAGTGCCAGTATCCCCAGCACCCCGTCATGGTTGACCGGCACGCCATAGCCTCCGGAAAACACTTCCTTGAGGGTGTACAACGGACTGGTGCCGATATCGCCATAAACCACCCCGACTGCCGCGACCAGCATACCGATCGGCTTCACCGCCGAATGTTCGACACCGGCAGCCTGACTACTTGCCTGACCCATCCACCACTCCTGATTCTCAGACCCGGGCTTCTTTGAATGAAGCACTATGCTTTGTCGTGCAGCATGCGCTGTTTTACTTCACGTTACAGACGTTTTGTTGACTGTAAAAAATCAGTAAAGCGTGACGGCGCGAAGCATAGCGCAGCACTCGTCGTATTTCCCCGCATAAAGCTGGTCAAGTGAACGACTCATCGCTAGAATTGCGCACTTTTTGATCAGAGGCGCAGTTCAAGCGCCCGTCCGTCGGTTTTGCCCTGCCCGGCAAGCGACGTCACAAAATACCGAGGTTAGACATGTCCACCACTCCTGCGCCGGCCAATCCAAAGGTTGGCTTCGTATCCCTGGGTTGCCCCAAAGCACTGGTCGACTCCGAGCGCATCCTGACCCAGCTGCGCATGGAAGGCTATGACGTCGTGTCCACCTATCAGGACGCCGACGTCGTGGTGGTCAACACCTGCGGCTTCATCGATTCGGCCAAGGCCGAGTCCCTGGAAGTGATCGGCGAAGCCATCAAGGAAAACGGCAAGGTTATCGTGACCGGCTGCATGGGCGTCGAAGAAGGCAACATCCGCGACGTACACCCCAGCGTGCTGGCCGTGACCGGTCCGCAGCAGTACGAGCAAGTAGTCAATGCCGTGCACGAAGTCGTGCCGCCGCGCCAGGACCACAACCCGCTGATCGACCTGGTGCCACCACAAGGCATCAAACTGACCCCGCGCCACTACGCCTACCTGAAGATCTCCGAAGGCTGCAACCACAGTTGCAGCTTCTGCATCATCCCGTCCATGCGTGGAAAACTGGTCAGCCGTCCGGTAGGCGACGTGCTCGACGAGGCCCAGCGCCTGGTCAAGTCCGGCGTCAAAGAGCTATTGGTGATCTCCCAGGACACCAGCGCCTATGGCGTCGACGTGAAGTACCGCACCGGTTTCTGGAACGGCGCGCCGGTGAAAACCCGCATGACCGAACTCTGCGAAGCCCTCAGCACACTGGGCGTCTGGGTGCGCCTGCACTACGTTTATCCGTACCCGCACGTTGACGAGCTGATCCCGCTGATGGCCGCCGGCAAGATCCTGCCGTACCTGGACATCCCGTTCCAGCACGCCAGCCCGAAAGTCCTGAAAGCCATGAAGCGCCCGGCCTTCGAAGACAAGACCCTGGCACGAATCAAGAACTGGCGCGAAATCTGCCCGGACCTGATCATTCGTTCGACCTTCATCGTCGGCTTCCCGGGCGAAACCGAAGAAGACTTCCAGTACCTGCTGAACTGGCTGACCGAAGCCCAGCTCGACCGCGTCGGCTGCTTCCAGTACTCGCCGGTAGACGGTGCACCGGCCAATGACCTGGACCTGGAAGTCGTCCCGGACGACGTCAAGCAGGACCGTTGGGAGCGCTTCATGGCGCACCAGCAGGCCATCAGCTCGGCGCGCCTGCAAATGCGCATCGGCCGCGAGATCGAAGTGCTGGTCGATGAAGTCGACGAGCAAGGCGCGGTGGGCCGCTGCTTCTTCGACGCCCCGGAAATCGACGGCAACGTATTCATCGACAACGGCAGCAACCTCAAGCCGGGCGACAAGGTCTGGTGCAAAGTGACCGACGCCGACGAATACGATCTGTGGGCTGAACAGATCTAAACGCAAAAAATACGCAAAGCCCCGCTCTCTAGACGTGATGCGGGGCTTTTTTACGGCTATCGTTTGAGATTGAAAGGATTCCTATCAACCACTGCACAAGAGGCAGACGGGCATGCGTCAGCATTCGGTCATCCACACGCCGAAACTCGGCGACTACGAAGAGTTGACCCGGGTCTGGGAGGCCTCGGTGCGCGCGACCCACGACTTTCTGCCAGACAGCTACATCGAACTGCTGAAAAACCTGGTGCTGACCCGCTACCTCGACGCGGTGATGCTGATCTGCACCAAGGATTCGAGCCAGCGCATCACCGGGTTCGCCGGCGTCGCGGCCGGCAAGATCGAAATGCTCTTCATCGACCCCGACCATCGCGGCCAGGGCCTGGGCAAGAAATTGCTGCGCTATGCCCTGGAACACCTGAACGCCTACGAACTGGACGTCAACGAACAGAACCCTCAGGCCTTGGGGTTTTACTTCAAGCAGGGCTTCGAAGTAATTGGACGTTCGGACGTAGATGGCATGGGCCAGCCGTATCCGTTGTTGCACATGCGTTTGCGTCAGCCGCAACAATTGACGCGCAATGGCTGACACAACACAAAACAACTGTAGGAGCTGGCTTGTCGGGTCGCCGCATCGCAGCGAAGACGTCGGCACATCCAGCATTGTTTTCACAGAAACACCGCTTTCGCTGGCAAGCCAGCTCCTACAAAAAGCTCTACAGCGCAAATGGAACCGGGATTAACCGGCGTCAGGCAGGTACAATGCCCACCCCCTTTTTGTTACGGCCCTGACATGACAGACCCGATTCGTCTCTCCAAACGCCTCATCGAACTCGTCGGCTGTTCCCGTCGGGAGGCTGAGCTGTTCATCGAGGGCGGCTGGGTCACCGTCGACGGTGTGGTCATCGACGAGCCGCAATTCAAGGTCGACACCCAGAAAGTCGAGCTTGATCCAGAAGCCAAGGCCACCGCGCCGGAACCGGTGACCCTGCTGCTCAATGTGCCCGCAGGCATGGATGCAGACACCGCCATGGCCACTCTCGGCGCCGAGACCCTGAGCGAAGAACATCGCTACGGCAAGCGCCCGTTGCGCGGACACTTCCTGCGCCTGACCGCCAGCACCGACCTGCAGGCCAATGCCAGCGGTCTGCTGGTGTTCACCCAGGACTGGAAAATCCTGCGCAAACTCACTGCCGACTCCAGCAAGATCGAGCAAGAGTATGTGGTCGAGGTTGAAGGCGAGATGGTGGCTCACGGCCTCAACCGTTTGAACCACGGCCTGACCTACAAGGGCAAGGAACTGCCGGCGGTCAAGGCCAGTTGGCAGAACGAGAACCGCCTGCGCTTTGCCATGAAGAACCCGCAACCGGGCATCATCGCCCAGCTGTGCCAAGCCGTCGGCCTGAAGGTCGTCGCCATCCGCCGCATCCGCATCGGCGGCGTGTCCATCGGCAAAGTGCCCGTAGGGCAATGGCGTTACCTGTCCGGCAAAGAGAAGTTCTAAGGCTTCCCGCGCCACCACACCTTTCGGCGCTGCTGTTTTCGGCGGCGCCCATAGCCGAATTATCAGGACTGCACACATGATTCATAACGACGTATTGCGCAGCGTGCGCTACATGCTCGACATCAGCGACAAAAAAGTCATCGAGATCATCAAGCTCGGCGGCATGGACGTGACCCTTCCGGACCTGCTGACGTACCTCGACAAGAAAGAAGAAGACGAGGAAGGTTTCGTACGCTGCCCGGACGAAGTCATGGCGCACTTCCTCGACGGCCTGGTGATCTTCAAGCGCGGCAAGGACGAAAGCCGTCCGCCGCAGCCGATCGAAGTGCCGGTGACCAACAACATCATCCTGAAAAAGCTGCGGGTGGCGTTCGAGCTCAAAGAAGACGACATGCACGCAATCCTCAAGGCCGCCGAGTTCCCGGTGTCCAAGCCTGAGCTGAGCGCGCTGTTCCGCAAGTTCGGCCACACCAACTATCGCCCGTGCGGCGACCAGCTGCTGCGAAATTTCCTCAAGGGCCTGACCCTGCGCGTTCGCCCGCAATAATCCCCGAGGCGGCCCCCATCCAAGGAGCTGGCTTGTCGGGTCGCCGCATCGCAGCGAAGAACTCAATAGCGCCGCGGTGATCCAGTCAACCCGCGTTATCGTTAGCCACGGTCGCTGGCAAGCCAGCTCCCACAGGGTTCTCGAGCGCACACAAAATTTGTGTCCATCACAAAACCTGTGGGAGCGAGGCTTGCCCGCGATGACGGGCTGACAGGCGCCACCGGGCCAGCGGCCGCGTGGGTTATCATGCCCACCCTCTTCCCGTCCCGACCTCAAACCATGACCTACAGCGTTTCCCCCATCGGCTTCGTGCGCTCCTGCTTCAAGGAGAAGTTCGCCATTCCGCGCCAGCCGCAACTGGCCCCGGCCGCCCGTGGCGTGCTGGAACTGGTGGCACCGTTCGATCAAGGGGACGCCGTGCAGGGCCTGGAGCAGGTCAGCCATGTATGGCTGTTGTTCCTGTTCCATCAGGCCCTGGAAGAAAAGCCTCGCTTGAAGGTCCGCCCTCCTCGCCTCGGCGGCAACAAATCCATGGGCGTGTTCGCCACCCGCGCCACCCACCGTCCCAATGGCATCGGGCAGTCAGTGGTGAAACTGGACAAGGTCGAAGCCAACCGCTTGTGGATCTCGGGCATCGATCTGCTGGATGGCACGCCGGTTCTCGACATCAAACCCTACGTGCCCTACGCCGACATCATCGACACAGCCTCCAACAGCATCGCCAGCGCCGCGCCGCAGCTGATTCCCGTGCAGTGGACAGACGCAGCGTTGCAACAGGCTCACGGGCATGCCCAGCGCCTTGCAGAGCCTTTGGTTGAGCTGATCGAACAATGCCTGGCGCAGGATCCGCGCCCGGCCTATCAAACCCCTGCACCTGAGCGGGAATACGGCGCGCAGTTCTGGGATGTCGATGTGCGTTGGCATTACCCCGAAGCCGGGGTTATTCGCGTTCTCGAAGTCATTCCCGCGCAGGTATAAGCGCCAAAAACGAAAAAGCCCGCGCTGCCTTCTCAGGCAACGCGGGCTTTGGCTTCTGTAGGAGCGAGCTTGCTCGCGATGGTCTCAAGCACGCCGCGTTTAAACGGATAAGCGCGTTATCGTTAACGACCTTCGCGAGCAAGCTCGCTCCTACGGGTGACCTACGGTCACTTCTCGACGAACGCTCGCTCGATCAGATAATCACCCGGCTCGCGCATCCGCGGCGAAACCTTCAGGCCGAAGCTGTTCAGCACTTCGCTGGTCTCGTCGAGCATGCTCGGGCTGCCGCACAGCATGGCGCGGTCGTCCTGCGGGTTGATCGGTGGCAGGCCGATGTCGCTGAACAGCTTGCCGCTGCGCATCAGGTCGGTCAGGCGACCTTCGTTCTCGAACGGCTCGCGGGTCACGGTCGGGTAGTAGATCAACTTGTCACGCAGCGCCTCGCCGAAGAACTCGTTCTGCGGCAGGTGCTCGGTGATGAACTCGCGGTAAGCGACTTCGTTGACGTAACGCACGCCGTGGCACAGGATCACTTTTTCGAAACGCTCGTAGGTTTCCGGGTCCTGGATGACGCTCATGAACGGCGCCAGACCGGTACCGGTGCTGAGCAGGTACAAATGTTTGCCAGGCTTCAAGTCATCCAGTACCAGCGTGCCGGTAGGCTTCTTGCTGATGATGATCTCGTCGCCTTCCTTCAGATGCTGCAACTGCGAAGTCAGCGGACCATCAGGCACCTTGATGCTGAAGAACTCGAGATGCTCTTCCCAGTTCGGGCTGGCAATCGAGTAAGCGCGCATAAGCGGGCGGCCGTTGGGCTGTTGCAGGCCGATCATCACGAACTGACCGTTCTCGAAGCGCAGGCCCGGATCACGGGTGCACTTGAAGCTGAACAGAGTGTCGTTCCAGTGGTGAACACTGAGGACACGCTCGTGGTTCATGTTGCTCATGTACGTGGGACTCCTGGAGATTGGTCTGCGCGTGTTCGGTGTGCTCTGCAAAGAAAGCCAACTCTGCGCAATTGCATCGCATTCTAAAGGCAGAGACAATATCTGTTAAATGGATTATTAAGATAAGGGTTATCGGTTATATCGATATGCGATTTACTCTCCGTCAACTTCAAGTATTCGTCGCCGTCGCCCAGCAGGAAAGCGTATCCCGCGCCGCGGGGCTGCTCAACCTCTCGCAATCGGCGGCGAGCACCTCGATCACCGAGCTGGAACGCCAGTGCAGCTGCCAGTTGTTCGACCGCGCCGGCAAACGGTTGAGCCTCAACGCGCTCGGCAAACAGCTGCTGCCCCAGGCTGTGGCCTTGCTGGATCAGGCCAAGGAAATCGAAGACCTGCTCAACGGCAAGTCCGGTTTCGGCTCGCTGGCCGTGGGTGCGACCCTGACCATCGGCAATTACCTGGCCACCCTGCTGATCGGCAGCTTCATGCAGCGCCATCCGGAAAGCCAGGTGAAGCTGCATGTGCAGAACACTGCCAATATTGTGCAACAAGTGGCCCACTATGAAATTGATCTGGGTCTGATCGAAGGCGACTGCAGTCACCCGGACATCGAAGTGCAAAGCTGGGTCGAGGACGAGTTGGTGGTGTTTTGCGCCCCTCAGCATCCGTTGGCCAAACGTGGCACGGCGACCATGGACGAGTTGAGTCACGAAGCCTGGATCTTACGCGAACAGGGCTCAGGCACGCGGCTGACCTTCGATCAAGCCATGCGCCATCACCGCACTTCGTTAAACATCCGCCTGGAGCTTGAGCATACCGAAGCGATCAAGCGCGCGGTGGAGTCAGGTTTGGGGATTGGCTGCATTTCCAGGCTGGCATTGCGCGACGCATTCCGCCGCGGCAGCCTGGTGCCTGTCGAGACGCCGGATCTGGATCTGGCGCGACAGTTTTATTTCATCTGGCATAAACAGAAATACCAGACCTCGGCGATGCGCGAGTTCCTCGAACTGTGCCGCGCTTTCACCGCCGGGGTCCAGCGCAGCGACGAGATCGTGCTGCCGACGATCGCTTAAAGCAGAATCACCGCCCACACCAGGGCAATCATGCTCAGTGCCACGAACTGGGCGGCACTGCCCATGTCCTTGGCATTCTTGGACAGCGGGTGCCGCTCAAGGGAAATGCGGTCGATGGCCGCTTCCACTGCCGAGTTGAGCAACTCGACGATCAACGCCAACAGGCATACCGCGATCAACAACGCCCGTTCGACCCGGCTGACATTCAGGAAGAACGACAGGGGAATCAGGATGACGTTGAGCAACACCAATTGCCGAAAGGCGGCTTCACCGGTGAAGGCTGCGCGCAGGCCGTCCAGCGAATAACCGGAGGCATTGAGAATGCGTTTCAGGCCGGTCTGGCCTTTGAAAGGTGACATAGAGTGGGCAACTGGCAAAAAAGAAGTGGGAAAGCTAGTTCAATCAAAGTCAAAAAAGCGTGAAGTCGCCAGCCTTTAATGGCTGGAAATTGACTCAAGTTGTTGCAGGAGCAGCGCGGCCTGGGTCCGGGTCCGTACATTCAGTTTACGGAAAATTGCGGTTACATGCGCCTTGATTGTCGCCTCGGAAACGCTCAACTCGTAGGCGATCTGCTTGTTCAGCAAGCCTTCGCAGACCATGGTCAGCACCCGGAATTGCTGCGGCGTCAGGCTGGCAAGACCTTCACTGGCCGCCTTGGCCTCGTCCGAGACGCTGACCGCTTCGAACGCCTGCGGCGGCCAGAACACGTCACCATCGAGGACCGCACGCACGGCTTTCTGGATCACACTCAAGTCGCTGGATTTGGGAATGAAGCCACTGGCACCGAATTCACGAGACTTGACCATGATGGTCGGCTCTTCCTGGGCCGAGACCATCACCACCGGAATCTGCGGATACTGACCGCGCAGCAGGACCAGCCCGGAAAAACCGTAGGCCCCCGGCATGTTCAGGTCCAGCAGCACCAGATCCCAGTCGGATTTTTCCGTCAGGCGCACTTCCAGTTCGGCGATGCTCGCCACTTCCACCAGACGGACATCCGGGCCAAGGCCCAGGGTCAGCGCTTGATGCAAGGCACTACGGAAAAGTGGGTGGTCATCGGCAATCAGGATTTCGTATGTGGCCATTTTTCAAATGATCCTGTTTTTTTCATGGGACGCCCGATGCATTCGGACCTCGCCAAAGCACCTCAAGGCACAGCCACAGAGCTGCACCGACAAGGCACGTTCAACGCAAAAAACGCGTTGCAAATTCAGGCCGCACCCTAATCGGCGCCAAGCATGCCCAGCGAAGCCGGGGTGGTCAAGCAGCATGGCCGGTACAGGTTATTGCAGTATGCGCAACAATCAGCCCATCAACGAAGTGACCGGCTGAACATAGGGCATCAATTCGGCGTGCGCCGGGGTCGAAACGTTCATGTCCAACTGATGTTTGGCGTCGAGGTAATGCTGGCTGAACACATCAAAATAGGCATCCAGCGCCGAGGCTGCGGTTACATCGCCTGCAAGCTCCAGGCACAGCGCTGCCACTTCCGCCGTGCACAGATGCTCACTGCGGGTCGAGCGGCGCAACCGGTAGCGGGAGAGTTTCTCCGGCAGCAGGCTGAGGATCGGCAGTCGGTCGAAATAGGGGCTCTTGCGAAAGATCTTCCGCGCCTCGGTCCAGGTAGCATCCAACAGAATGAACAGCGGGCGCTTCGCGCCATCGACGTCCACCGTGTTTGTCACGCGTTCAGGTTCGACGTACTCCCCCGGGAACACCAGGTAAGGCTGCCATTGCGGGTCGGACAACAGCGCCAGCAACTTCGGATCGACCTCGGTACGGGACCAGATGAAGGCATGGTTGTCAGGTACCACGTCGGCGATCAGCCAACCGGTGTTGCTCGGCTTGAACACTTCCTTGTTGGTCATGATCAGACACACGCCGGAGCGGGTAGCGACCTGCGGACGCCACGCGCACAGGCAGTGGCTCTCGATCACCCGACAGTCACGGCAACGCGGCGCACGCCAGCCGCGGGCCTGAATCGGCTTGATGCCCTCCTCCTCACGCTGATCGCGCAAGCGGGCGACGGCATTCAAGGCAAATCGCGCTGGGGTATGGCTCATATCGGGCAGTGCCCACAGAGAAGGGAAATCGACACGAAAAACACTCGACAGGGTAAAAAGTGCCAGCAGTTTACCAGACCGCCCGGCGCAAGCCTGTACCGCCCAGCCCACCTCCCCTATAATTCGCCGCCACTGAACGCACAGTCACGTGACGGGTCGAACCCCCATCACTGAACCAGGAGAGTTTCATGCTGCGCCTTATCGTTCCTACCGCGGCCATTTTGCTGGCGTCGTCCTTCAACGCTCAGGCCGCGTCCCTGAAAGACACGGAACTGAACAAAATGCTGCAAAACGTCGCCGCCCAGAGCAGCGTCGGCACTCCTCGAGCGATCAACGAAGACATACTCGATCAAGGCTACACCGTTGAAGGCAAACAACTGATCAACCATCTGAGCGTGCAGAGCAGCCATGCTGACAAGATGCGTGCAGACCCGAAAGCGGTGTACTTCCAGTTGGGAGCTTCTGTCTGCAGAAACGAAGGGTTTCGCAAGCTGATGGCCAAGGGTGCGATCATGCGTTACGACTTCACCGAGGTGAAGACCAACCGTCCGGTCGGCTCCGCAAGTTTCCAGGAATCGGATTGCCTGCAACCGGCCAGGAAGAAAAAGTAATCACCGGGAATTGGCGCGCCGCTGTTCATCTTCGGCGCGCAGTTCTGCCAGCAGCGCCTGCAAGTAATGTGAACGGCGTTCGCCACCGCGCAAACGTCGGCAGCACTCCTCTTCGAGACTCAAATGATGGGTCTCGGCTGATGACTTCAGCAATCGATACAGCTGCGTATCGATCTCCAGAACGACTCTGGTCATGGTTACCGCCTCCCTGCATCTCACTCATGATTGAGCGACAAATCCTTAAACCGCGTGCGCCCTGCCATTGACGCAAAGTTGTCGTGTGACGCTTGTAACTTAGTAAATCAGAGCGCCGCACATGCGATGTACGTTCAGACGAGCAGTGAATACACCTTGCAAATCGTCAATAAGCGGTTGCCAGGAAAGACGTTGTGGCGCAATGATCAAGGCAGCGCAAATGACTGTGAAGGTCTAGATTTCAGGGTGTCCACGTTCACTTTTTCAGGGCTGGAAAGGGGCTGGCCGTCGCTTGTCGTGTACTGCGAACGTTTCTTTCATCCAAGGGAAAAACAGAGCCTGTTTGGATGATCCGATGCCTTTCGGGTCAAGTAGATCGCCCTGGCATGGGCCTGGGCAGACAGCGACACAGGATGTGTCGTGGCGACGAGATACGTTCTCGAGCCGAAGGTTCTGTGCAGAAGGAGAAGTTGAATGCCTTACCAACCGAATGACCTCCTCAGCCGTCATTTTGAAGAAAGCGGCCACGACCTCATCAGCAAGGTCGAAGAACAACTCAAACTGATTTCACCCAACAGCCCGAACATCCCGATCTACCGCGACATGATCCTGACCGTACTGCGCATGGCCCAGGAAGACCACAATCGCTGGAATGCCAAAATCACCCTGCAGGCCCTGCGCGAACTGGAACAGGCTTTCCGCGTGCTCGAACAGTTCAAGGGGCGACGCAAAGTCACTGTTTTCGGCTCGGCCCGCACCCCCATGGAACATCCGCTCTACAGCATGGCCCGGGAACTCGGCGCCGCGCTGGCGCGCTCGGACCTGATGGTGATCACTGGTGCCGGTGGTGGCATCATGGCCGCCGCCCATGAGGGCGCCGGCCTGACACACAGCCTGGGGTTCAACATCACGCTGCCCTTCGAGCAACATGCCAACCCCACTGTCGACGGCACGACCAACCTGTTGCCCTTCCACTTCTTCTTCACTCGCAAGCTGTTCTTCGTCAAGGAAGCCGATGCCCTGGTGCTGTGCCCGGGTGGTTTCGGTACGCTGGATGAAGCGCTGGAAGTGCTGACGCTGATCCAGACCGGCAAGAGCCCATTGGTGCCAGTGGTGCTACTGGACACACCGGGCGGCAAATTCTGGCAAGGCGCACTGGACTTCATTCACCAGCAACTGGAGGAAAACCACTACATCCTGTCCACTGACATGAAGCTGGTGAAACTGGTCTACAACGTCGAAGAAGCGGTAGAGCACATCAACCAGTTCTACAGCAACTTCCACTCCAGTCGCTGGCTCAAGCATCAGTTCCTGATTCGCATGAATCACGCACTCAGCGATCCCGCACTCGAACACATACAGGAAGCTTTCGCCGACCTGTGTCTGAGCGATCATTTCCATCAGCAAACTTACAGCGGCGAAGAACACAACGAAGCCGAATTCAGCCATCTGGCGCGGCTGGTCTTCAACTTCAACGCCCGCAATCATGGCCGCCTGCGCGAGCTTGTGGACTACATCAACCTGCCGGAAAACTGGGCACAATCAAAAACCCAAGTGCAACAACGCACGAGGGAGCCCTCAAAGGTTACGTGAGACATAAAAAAACGGCCCGTTATCGAAATAGCGGGCCGTTTCAGTTCAATCGTCCATCCCTCGACCGCTGAACAGGCGGTTGATCATTTCCATGGAGTATCCCCGATACGCCAGGAACCGACCTTGTTTGGCTCGCTCCCGGGCGTCTGCCGGCAATTGCCCGGAGAACTTGCGCCGCCAGGTATCGATCAATTGCTCCTGCCAGTCGATACCGCTCTCACGTAGGGCGAGTTCAATATCGGTACGCTGCAGGCCACGCTGGTTCAACTCTTCACGGATGCGTAAAGGGCCATAACCGGAGCGGGCACGGTAGGAAACAAAACTTTCGAGATAACGGGTTTCGGACAACAACCCCTCTTCCGTCAACCGGTCGAGTGCTGTTTCGATCATTTCAGGGAGGGCGCCGCGCTGACGCAGTTTACGCGTCAGCTCGACACGACCGTGCTCGCGTCGTGCGAGCAGGTCCATTGCGGTTCGCCGCACCGCGACGAGTGTATCGAGTACGGCAGTCATCGCTTCGATCAGATATCAGCGTCAGCCAGGTCGTCTTCAGTCTCTTTGACCGCAGAAGCTTTGGCGTCCGCAACCGATGCAGGCGACAGCAGCTTGTCACGCAGTTGTTTCTCCAGCTTTGCCGCGACTTCCGGGTTGTCTGCCAGGAACTTGGCCGAGTTGGCCTTGCCCTGACCGATCTTGGTGCCTTCATAGGCATACCAGGCACCGGACTTCTCGACGAAACCGTGCAGAACACCCAGGTCGATCATCTCGCCGTTGAGGTAGATGCCCTTGCCGTAAAGAATCTGGAACTCGGCCTGACGGAACGGCGAAGCCACCTTGTTCTTCACGACCTTGACGCGGGTTTCGCTACCAACGACTTCATCACCTTCTTTCACCGCGCCAGTACGACGGATGTCCAGACGAACCGATGCGTAGAACTTCAGTGCGTTACCACCGGTGGTGGTTTCCGGACTACCGAACATCACGCCGATTTTCATACGGATCTGGTTGATGAAGATCACCAGGCAGTTGGCGTTCTTGATGTTGCCGGTGATTTTACGCAGCGCCTGGGACATCAGACGGGCTTGCAGGCCCACGTGCATATCACCCATTTCGCCTTCGATTTCAGCCTTTGGCACCAGGGCGGCCACGGAGTCGACGATGATCACGTCAACTGCGTTGGAACGCACCAGCATGTCGGTGATTTCCAGGGCCTGCTCGCCGGTGTCCGGCTGGGAAACCAGCAGGTCGTCGACGTTGACGCCCAGCTTGCCGGCGTACTCAGGGTCGAGGGCGTGTTCGGCATCGACGAATGCGCAGGTCGCGCCGGCTTTTTGAGCCTGGGCGATCACGGACAAGGTCAGCGTGGTTTTACCGGAAGATTCGGGACCGTAGATTTCAACAATACGGCCTTTTGGCAGACCGCCGATGCCAAGAGCGATATCCAGACCCAGAGAGCCAGTGGAGATGGCCGGGATCGCCTGACGGTCCTGATCGCCCATACGCATTACGGCACCCTTGCCGAATTGACGTTCGATCTGACCCAGGGCCGCAGCCAAGGCTTTCTTCTTGTTGTCGTCCATTAAAGTCCTCACGTAATCAATAAGGCCTGACGGCCAACACCTGTATAAGTAGCCAGTATTATTCCACAGCGATTCCGGATCGCCTACCCCTGATTTGAGATTTCTGCCGCGGCATACCGCAGCAGCCCCTCTAGCGCGGCCTTCACCGTTTGTCGGCGGACGTCGTCGCGATTACCCGGGAAGTGATGCCGCTCGCAGAACACCTGGTCTCCGACGCCCCAGGCCAGCCACACCGTGCCAACCGGCTTGCTCGCCGTTCCGCCATCCGGCCCGGCGATGCCACTGACCGCTACGGAGAAATACGCGCTGTTTTTCTTCTGCGCCCCCCGGACCATGGCCTCGACCACCTCGCGACTGACCGCGCCCACGGTGGTGAACAACTCCACCGGAACATCCAGTTGCAGGGTTTTCTGCCGGTTGGAGTAGGTGACATAACCGGCCTCGAACCAGGCCGAACTCCCGGGAATACGGGTGATTGCCTCGGCGATGCCGCCGCCGGTGCAGGACTCCGCCGTGGTGACGTGGGCATTGAGAACCTGCAGGCGTCTGCCGAGTTCGGCTGCGAGCTGGGTGATTTCGTTCACGGTCATCTCCTGATCGGGCGGGATGAGGTTAACCGTACACGAGCAGACCGCACTTGCAAGCAACAGGACCGATCAAAATGTAAGGAATCAGAGGCTCTGGAAAGGGACTGTCGGAGAATCAATCTTCCGCGTCACCGGACGGAACATGACCGATCCCCATGCGCTTGGCCGCCCAACGCTCATACAGCCCTAAAACGGCGTCTGTCCCGGCCATCGCCGCTAAACAACCACCCGCACATGCTGCCCAAATGGAAACATTGCCGGCATGCAGCAGCATGATGACCGAAGCGCCGCAGATCATGCTGGAGCCAGACCGCAGGCTCAGGCGCCGGACAAGGGGCCATCCACGAACGCCCTCTTTATCGGCACGCCACATTTCACCGGTAACGCCACCGAGTATTGGCAGGCTGATGACCACCCAAAGAGGCATGTCCAGCAACGCATATTGCTCAGCGGTCATTTCGTGCCTCCTTGAGTGAACGGTCATTCCGTATTCTTGAATAGACAGGCAACAAGACTATGCATTTATGCATAATCAGTCAATGCGTAAACGCATACAAGAAGACAATCCGATGCTTTCAGCAAACGAAAAAAACCGCTCGGGAGGCGGGTTCTATCTGAACGCAGAGGGTGTTAGCGGGCGTACATGCCCCACCAGAAGACATGACCGAGGATAACAATCGGCTCCTCCTGGACTTCCTGAAAGGTGTAGTCCTCGTCCGGATGCTCGTCACGGTTGAAGCTGCGCAGGCGAATCCCGGTCGGCAGGCGGTATAGCTGCTTCACCCGCAATTGGCCGTTGTGATTGATTGCATAAAGGTCGCCGTCAACGATATCGCCGATACCGCACTTGCCGGCATTGACCCCGACCGTTGCGCCGTCGCGCAGTACCGGCAACATGCTGTTGCCCCGCACTGTCACACATTTGGCCTGGTCGAACTGCACGCCGTTATGGCGCAGGCTACGCTTGCCGAAGCGCAGGCTGGAGCGCTCGCTTTCTTCGATGACGAATCTTCCTGATCCTGCAGCCAATTCAACCTCGCGAAGAAAGGGGACCGACACCTCATCGTCATCGACAGGGGTATCGTCGTCCCACAGACTTATGTCCTTGAGTTCCGAATGCACAGGAGCGCGCCCGGCACCAGCGGCAGGCGCGACGTCCGCGCGACCACGCAACTGGTCGGTGCTCATGGAAAAATAGTCGGCAATTTTCGAAATGTGCCGATCCGAAGGATCGACGATCTTCCCGCTGAGAATGCGCGAGAGGGTGGATTGAGGCACGCCGGTTCGACGGTGAAGCTCCGTGGGGGAGATTCCGTGCTGATCGAGCAATGCTCTTAATACGGTAGAAACGTTGCGTTTTTGCATAACGCGCATAGTGCTTGCTCTTCTCGAGGAAGACAATGCCGATTTGCATAATCGATGCATAACACGATTTTTTTGCATCGTAAAAGATGTCACCCGGCCGTGGTGCCTGCGTCGGGTAGACCGCCCATGGTAACCTTGCGCCCATCGCGGAAAAGCCCGGCCGTTGCCCCGCTTTTGCCCCATCTCTTTCAACGAGCTTCCTGACAATCCGATGAATAAAGCCGTCTCCGACCTGTCCTCCCACACCCCGATTGTGTTGGAGTAGTAACGCAAAAAAGCCCTACAGCCCTGAAAATAAAGGGCTGTAGGGCTCTTTTGACAAATCGCGGATATGGTTCATTTGGCATTAAATGGCATTGGTTGGCGTACGATTTGCCCCATTTTTGCCCCATAGAAAACTGACCAGCAGCGAACCGTCACACTCACCTCCACAGATTTATAGCCGATGAAACTCACAACGTCATCGATTCGATTAGCCGAGCCATTGGCTGATACTAAGGCGCTGGGGCGGGTGGTTACTGACAGGCTATACTCCTTGGACTGGCAAAAGGAGTTTGTCGATGAAGAGCGATAAAGCAATGAAAGAGCTACGCGCTCTGGTCCTGGCGAATAACCCTCGGATGACTACTGCCGAGCTCGACTCTCTCACAGATATCCAGGTGCTGGTTTTGGTCAGAAACTCGATCGTATGGGATGATCGAGCTGGCGAAAAAAATGAGCATGAATTGGAGCAGATGAGGACCTTCCTTGATCACCTCATCAAGAAGCAGAGCTCCAAGCCTTCCCAGCATTGATGCAGGCAATCGAATGTCGCCTCGCCCTCTGACACGGCCTGCTGAAGAACGAGCCGATCCGGATCATTCCTACGCGGTCTATCGAACGTTCGAACGATGATGGATTGGGCGTAGTAGCCTCCCTGCACCCCGCCCAGACTGGCTCCCCCCTCCGAATGCTCATTGCTTTGTAGCAATTTCTAAGCAAGCTGCAATTACTGCCCGTCAGGGGCACTACCGGTACTATGCTTGTGCTTTTCTGGAAAGGAGTCGAAATCATGTCAGGTGAATATTCGCTGTCGGATGTGCTGGAGAGGATCTACCACAACCAGTTGGCTCTAGAGGCGGCCGTGATGGAGCTAACGCTCCATGCCGAGAAACAGGGATTAGCCGATATTGGCAACAACGTCCGTGGGGCGCTGGACACAATTGGTGAAAACGCCGGCCATATTAAGCAGGGCCTAGCCCGGCTCAAGGGTATAGTCTAGCTAGAGTGGACATGTCCGCTGCTCTCTGCAAACGTTCGACAAAAAAGAAGAGTCCATTAAAGTGGCGCTCGTCGTTCTTTCTCCAAGTCAGCCAAAAATTCAAAGCGCACTTTACACAATTTTTTATTACCACCTATTGAGTCAGGAAAACTTATAATGAAAAATAATAACATTATCGACCACCTTCCACTCGACTTGAAGAAAATACATGAATGTAAAGGTATGCGTTTCATCAACGACCAGAGAATGCGTACTTTTTCTCTAAACATACTATACATGAACGCAACGAAACTCATTGAGGAAACAGTCAAGCTGGAAGATCCAGACATTGGTGTATCTTTAATGTTTGAGGGTAACCGTGATGCCGGAGAACAGGCACACAGAGAAATAAATCGCCACATCCATAATTTTGTTACAGCCGCAAAGACTGTGGTGGACCACACTAGGGTTTTATTGGAAGAACGCTACGACAAAGACAATATCTTGAAGAAAATCAGCGGGAGAATTTCGGAAACAGTGGGCATTCACCCTGTTTGTAAATTTGTCCACGACCTTCGTAATTACATGGTTCATAAAGGGCTCCCTAATTCCGAAATGTACCTACACGCTACTAACAACGGAGCAGATGAAGGAATGCATTTCGTGACAGGCGTCCGGATAAAAACCGAGTCTCTATGGAATTACTCTGGATGGACGGGGCCAGCGAAAAAATACATTAATCAATCAAACGAATATATCGACATAGGTGATTTTACCCAAGAATATGTTAATGAAACCCGGACATTTAATGACTGGCTAGATGCAACATTGAGTGAGCACCATAGCATGGACCTTATTGAACTTTCACAATTACAAGAGGCATCTAACCAGTCGAATGAAACAAACTCAAAATCCGTGCCGCTCGACAAAGAAGATGTGCTGCTGCCTGCCCCTGAACAAGGCGAACAAAAAAAAACGATAAAGGAGTTGGTCGACTCCATCAGTATAGGGGTTTTTTCTAAACTTCATATCATCGAGAATGAGAAACTTCAGGGCAGCAGATTCAAAAGCAAACGCGCTAATATATTAGAGATAAGAGACGAGAACATCCTGAAAGAAGCGGTCATAACCAATTACAACACAAAAGGCCAAAAAACAATCTCTTTCATACATGAAAAAGGCAAATCACACGGGCTAATCGAGACAGATTTAAACATCCTGCAAGACGTAATCCACCACGTGACTGCAGAGAAATGGGCAAAAGACAAATTTGACATTGAATTCGTAGTTCAGACATTCGCGGATTGGGCCCGAACAGAATTTCGAAATAATGAAAAAACGTCTTTCTATGAATACTTACAACATCAAGCTCTATCTAATATTACTACGCACCAGGTGTTTTTCCCGATTGCAAACTTCGAGATAGAAGGCGAGTTCGAATTTGGCCCACTAAAAATAACATCGTTAGAGCCAGAATTTTTCGAAAGCATTACGAACAACCTATTCGCAGCATCTGAAGAAACTTCAAGCCAGACACAAGGGCTAATAAATAAATTAAAATCAAATTTTCAAGGACTTGGCGCAATTGAACTTTCCATAGATGCACACGAATCTGTTGTCGCAAAAAATGCCTTTGCTTTGGCAACTGATGCTGTAGACCTTCTAAGGTTCTTTGCCCCCCAGGCCCCCATGGGTAGCGCCCGATGCCCAATGGCATTGAGTGGGGCAGAGTATCTTCCGCAAAAAAAAATATTAACTTTATCTGCAAACGGCCTCTCAATGCATGAAGGCCTTCTGCCGGAATTTTTCGGCCACTGGCAGTTATCTGACAACGAAATCATCGCTCTGCGCGAAAAAGGACTATTAAAGGCCGGCGCTCTTTTAGACACCAGTAAGCTTGATGATTTCTCCCAATCGGTGAAAACCGGGATTATCATGTTTAGCAAAGGTTGTACCATGATAAATCTGGCCGATCGATTGCACTATACATTATCTGCACTTGAAGAAATTTTTCTTCAGCATAGCGTTGAAGCCGTGGAATCTTGTATCGCCCGGCGTGTTAGCAGTTTAATACCCAGCAACGCCGACGAACGCACGCAAATTCACGGATTCATTCAAAAATCTTATGGCTTAAGAAATCAATATAAATCCATCTATTCAAGTAGCGAAAGCAATGCAATTAACATGTGCATTTTCTTTGCTCATGCAGTCATATCAACGGCACTTGTGAATATAGGAAATTTCTTGACAAAGAAAGACTTCATTTCAGCCGTAGAGCGACAATTTAAGGAAAATTGAACGGCACTAGCCTGAGGCAAGTCGGGTTGCACGTTGTCCTAAATTCTGTGAAGCAGCCCAATTTGCTTGTTTCCTCAACTCAGCACCAAGGATTTGAGGCCGCTCAAAGATCAAATTTTAGTAAAAATATGTTTTTGATTTATAGATGAAGTCACAGCTTCGGGCGGCCGTTGTATAGGACAATGGGGTTTAAACGCGCGGATAGGGATTCGAACCCCTTCTCGTGGGGTCATGGACCGCTCCAAGCCATTAAAATGGGCGTTTACAGATCTAGCCTGAGGCGCATTGCGGTCTATGGCGGCCCTGAGTTTGCCCTAATTTTGCCCTAAATCTTTCCGCATCCTTGATCCCGGGCTAGTCATTTTCATCCTCTATAGCCTCCTTTGACTTTCGTTGGCGCGCTATTCCTTCGCGCGCGCTCCGAAGTAGCCTGTCATACAGTTCAAATGCGGGCTCTACGCGACTGAGCGCCTCAAGCATCTTCACGCAGTGCTGTTCTTGCCGGACATCCTCTGGGAACGGCTCACCGGGCACTCCTCCTCGAACACCAGAATATACTGACGCCTCGATTGATGAGCGAATAGCATATAGCGCTTCTTCGCCAATTAGCTCTGCCGCATTAAGGATGTCACGGATAAACTTGGGATGATCATAGATAAACGTCGGCTGACTTTCCCGCAGTATTTTGGCTACGAGCGTGGCATGTGCTTGCGAACCCGATGACATCCACGCAAGGAGTAGATCAAGCAGTAGCTCGTCATAGTCACCGCAAAGGCCGGCAATTGCGTCGCCAAAACACCGCATTCCCCGAGTATCTGCCGACTCATTGAGCGCCCAGTCAAGCAGCTCTCTTATTAGACGTGGCCCAGCCTCGATGCTCATGAGGCTAAGGCAGTTTTCGTTGCGCTCTTTGCTTAGAGGCTTATAAGACCAATCTTTTCGACGCGTCGCCTCGATAAGACGTGCCTTGACCAGCGCAACGACAGCCGAAGGATCCTCTTTGATTGACGATGCGAGGAAGGACTGAACCCAGTAGTCACCAAGCGCCTTCATCACTACAAGCTTACTCAAAAGCTCGCCTCGTCTGCTATCGATGTCGACCTTCGGAATAGGTGTCCCGCCGGCGATCAACATGAACATGTCGTGAGTCGCCGCGGTACTCACTTCAAAGCTTGCCGAGCAAATGAGCTCGACTGCCAGAGCCGGGCTTCGAGCAGCCACCTGACGCGCCAGATTAGACGCCGCGTACAGCACGTTCGCGTCATCAGACTCAAATATGCGCCTAAACAGGGTAACCTCTTGTGGAGTGTATGGCCGTGACGGGTTAAACCTGGCGTATGCCTCGGCGAGCTGAGCTAATACTTCAGTGGAGCCCTCCGAGCGACCTACATAATCCATCACTAATTCCGAGTCCCCCGCTTCAACAGCCACACTCAGAGCCTTGCCTACACATGGGGCAAGATGACCGACTTGGCCCTCGTTGTTTCTGCGAAGCAATTCGGCGGCAAGACCTGGTACGGAACTGAGTAGATGATTCACAAGCAGGAAGGGAGAGCCGTACCCATTGGGGGCTACGCTCTTAATGTCCTGCAAACAGCCATTCAACTCATCAAACAAGCCCCCAACATCAGGGAACGCAGCCATTAATTCAGTCGTCAGGATTATGCGATCGCTCTCATGCTCCTCACGGTTAAGCGACTGGCTGAGCCTCCAAGTTTCCGTGCCCCAGCCGTCGATAAGCGCCCGCATGAGTCGAGTCTTCAAATCTCGGTTTAACAAAGCCATGATGGCGCGCGCATCGCCTGATGTCTCAGACCCACCGTAAAACGCATGCCAAGAGATGGACTGCGCGAGTCGAACCAACACTACGGGCGGCAAATATACCTCTTGCAGTACGACTTGAAGCTTCTGCAAGAGACCCTGGTGCTCTCGCGTCCATTCTTGGTCGAAAGAATCACCGTGCACTGGACCGCGCAAGGCTTGAGCTATTGTCTGTGCGGCGAGAAACGCTCTTCGAGGTGGGCCTTCACGCAAATACTTGAGCAGCGCTTCCGTTACCTCATCCCTAACGATTTTTGCTGCGCTCAGGGAAAGCTGATGACGGCTGATAGTTAAGGTCAAGCGATTGTAACTCGTCGACTCAATCTCAGTGCCCAGCGCTCCCTCAAGGATGGTGAAAGGCGTGTGAACCGAACTGAGTGAGACAGGCCTTTCCAGGAGCGAAAATGCGAAGCGAATAACTTCGCGCACGTACTCGACCGGTTTGTTCAACTCAAACGTAGCCAATTCCGTGAGAATGCGAATACCGTGAGTCGGCTGCTGATTCAGCGCACGGACATCGCTGCGCCCTGCGGTCCAAAGTAGGGAACATGCTTCTTCGAGATGATCGTACGTATAGGCTGCATTACGCACCATGTTGCACACAGCCGAGCTTTCACCATGTTTTTCGGCGATGAGGCGTTTCGCAAAGTCCAGCGCAAACCTGGGCTGGTAGTAGGCAACCGCTTCGACTGCTTCTACATGCGGGTTGTTGTAATTCGAGCCCCAACATAACTTGGGGCTGAGACTCGTCAATAATGCGCTGTCGTCTGTCTTTCCTTCGCGCAAGCGCCAGTCCAGCCTACCAAGGTTAACAAACAAGTTTTTCAGGTGCTCCGCGCCCGCGAGATCGAAGACCGATGAAACGAGCTCGTTAGCCTTGTGATCCGCATCAAGATAGTTAGAACGAATGATTTCATCTGCTAACAGGTCTGGAGCCAGCCGCGAGCGGACACCACGCTTGAACAAAACGCCTGCGTCCCCTAACAACCGCATCAGCCGACTGGCGTCTGACGCCTCAATCCCTTCGACCCCTAACAAAATGTTAAGCAGACCTGGGTCGTCCGGAATTATGGGCTGAAGTAGCGCAATGACCCGCAGCACCCCCCTGAGCTTCGAAACATCCTGCCCCGAGACCAAGGTGAGCGCAATAACGTCCTGAAGGCTGGCCAGCACATAGGTTTGAAACTCTTCTGAATTGCCCAGCAATGTCACAGGAACATCATCTCGCGCAACCAATTGCGCCGCCAATACTGTGACCAACGGCGTCGAGAACGTGGCACGGGCGATTTCGGCAGCGGCCGTCAGAGGCCCATTGCACTCAGCGAGAACTGATTCAGCTAATGCTTGCGCTTCATCTCGGGTCTGCTGGTGCATATCGATAAATTGAACCAAAGGCCCTGAGAGGCTTACGTCAGCAGCTTGAAGGCGTAATTTTTCCTTTCCGTAGGGACGAAGCGATAGAAGCAATCGCGTTCTATTTTCCGGCACAGCCGCGTATCTAAGGAGGATACCGAGATCTTCGCGATCGTGAGCATCATCGATCACAAGTAGCGTCACCCCACCGAGACTGTCGCGCAGCTTGTCCAGATGGTGAGCCTTGACGTCTTCAGTCGGCGACACAAATCGAACTAGCAGGGTGGTGCTCTCAGCTATTTGCCGGGTGACTTCGCGAAGAACACGACTCTTTCCAAACCCTGGCGCCCCAACAAGGCAGGTTAGGAGCACAGAGTCATCCTTCACATAGCCCACAACCTGCGAAACCTCTGCGTCGCGACCAACAAGTGCCCAAGAATGGTTGAAGAAACGGTCGGAAACTAGGAACGGCTTGAAGAAGACCTCTGCGGTCTGGATGGGTCCAGGTTCATCAACGCCTAACAGTTCTAGTCGTTGACCGCTGAAGTAACGATCGACCAGATCTAGGCGATCGGACATCGCGAGATCATGAAACTTTCGGGTGATGTCCTCTCGATCCCACAACTCCCAGTCAACATGCACAGCGATTGCATCGCGCGCCCTTGGGCTCGCGACGCTGGACAGCAATAGCACCTTGAGATCCGCGACGTAAGTCTGCTCAGCCACAGCGGTGTGGACCTTTTGGGCGCCAAACTCATTAACGCGTTTGCATTGAAATGAGTAGGTCCCAAATGAGCCGATAGCGACGATGTCGATCCCATGCTGCTTATGGCCGGTGCCCCCATAACGATGTACTTTTCCACCACTCGGACGGTATAGGCGATCCAAAAGGGTAGTGCAGAAGCTTTCAAATGTGTCCGGATGCAGAGCTGAGAGCGGCAACGGACGGTCGTATGAGGTGGCCGTTTCGATGCGAAGATCCACCTTAGCTGTCTTATATCCCGCAGCGATTAGGAGTTCGTTTTCCTTAGCTCCAACCAGCCTCTCCAACGAGGCAATATCACTGGATCGTGGGCGGGCAACCCCTTTCTCCCAGCGACTCACTGATTGCTGGGTTTTCCCGAGAGCTGTGGCCAGTTCTTGCTGCTTAGGGAAACCCGCCGCCATGCGGAGCCGAGCCAGCAGTTCGCCGAATTCTGCGTAGGGTATCGATTTAGGAGCTGCTTTCATTTTCTTGTACCAATTCATGTACACACACAAAAGTGTACCACAAAAATATATTAGCAACTCGACATCGATGCCCGCTTGTCACGCCCTCAAGGTTGCGGCAGATCGCCACCTCGAAGACTGTCAGTTAGAGTTCAATAGCTAAACCTCCATGAGTAGAAGAAAGGTGCCAGCAGCATGGCCGACATTCACGACCGGTGACCGGTGACACTGCCCCTGATTTGGTGCGCGAATGGCTGAACCCTGCCACACCCAATGAGCGCGCCTAACAGATCGCATTACTCCAGGGTGAGCCGACCGAAGCGTTCGAATGGTTCAAGATAGATTGAGCCGTAGGCAATGTAAGAAATCAGGGGCCCGAATTGATCGGGGCCATTTGACTCGTTTGCATCCGGTGCATGCCTAGCACGTAGCGCGCCACCATACTTCACCCCTACGCCCCCAAGCTTGGATTTAACTTACCTTTTTACGGTGGCTTTCAGCTCTCACTTCCTAAGCTTGGATTTAACTTACCTTTTTACGGTAGCTTTCAGCCCTCACTTCCTAAGCTTGGATTTAACTTACCTTTTTACGGTAGCTTTCAACTCTCACTTCCCAAGCTTGGATTTAACTTACCTTTTTACGGTGGCTTTCAGCTCTCACTTCCTAAGCTTGGATTTAACTTACCTTTTTACGGTAGCTTTCAACTCTCACTTCCTAAGCTTGGATTTAACTTACCTTTTTACGGTGGCTTTCAACCCTCATTTCCTAAGCTTGGATTTAACTTACCTTTTTACGGTAGCTTTCAACCCTCATTTCCTAAGCTTGGATTTAACTTACCTTTTTACGGTAGCTTTCAACTCTCACTTCCCAAGCTTGGACTTTAACTTTCTCCGCCTCCAAAAAAACCTCTACCACAGAAAGCACCAGAACAAAGAAAGCCTTATAAACCGTGACCTACAGCCAATACAAAGCAACAAAAACGACAAAAACCGCAGCATTCCAATCAAAATATTTTTCACCAATCACACCTCAACTTATTGACGTCTCCTGGCATCAAGCAGTATGTTTTTAAACAGCAACACCAACCTCATCAACACAGCACCGCACTTTACGCGGAGCCGTACCCACGCGAGAAAAATAATGTTAAACACACTACTGGTGACTGCCTACATTGAAACCATTCGCCTTATACACTTGATGCTAACCCTATATGCGGGTGGGCAGCCATGGTAATTAAAACAGCCCGCCTAGCGATGTTGGCTCCCAGTTCATGATCACTAGTTCGCCACTCACCTCGGCCTTGCCTTGACGTTGATTGGTGTTGCTGTAACGGATGTCCAGCGTCTCGAAGTGGAAGCCATCGAACACGCGGCGGATGTCCGGGTGATCGTTGATGCTGACCATCACCTTGCCTTTACACCTGCGCATGAAGTCGGCCATCCGTTCGTAGTTCTCAAACGGAAAGTCCACCCCATAACCGGCGGTCTGCCAGTAAGGCGGGTCCATGTAATGGAAGGTGTGGGCACGGTCGTAGCGTTCGGCGCATTCCAACCAGGGTAGGTTTTCGACGTAGGTGCCGGACAGGCGCTGCCAGGCGGCCGAGAGGTTTTCCTCGATCCGCAACAGATTGATGGCCGGGCCGGTGGTCGCGGTGCCGAAGGTTTGCCCGGTGACCTTGCCGGCGAAGGCATGGTGCTGTAGGTAGAAAAATCGGGCGGCGCGCTGGATGTCGGTGAGGGTTTCGGGGCGGGTCATCTTCTGCCACTCGAACACCTGGCGCGAGCTCAGCGCCCATTTGAATTGGCGCACAAACTCTTCGAGGTGGTTCTGCACGACACGGTACAGCGTCACCAGCTCGCCATTGATGTCGTTGAGGACTTCAACGGGCGCGGCCTGCGGTCGCATGAAGTACAACGCGGCACCGCCGGCAAAGACTTCGACGTAGCATTCGTGTGGCGGAAACAGCGGAATGAGGCGGTCGGCCAGGCGGCGTTTGCCGCCCATCCACGGGATGATGGGAGTAGACATAAATAGCAAGACCTTTACTGTATGGATAAACAGGTGCTAGGCTCGCCGCGCTTCGTGCACGGAGTAAGAGCCTTGGCTGGACTTGCAGGGACCATCTGCAGGGACGGCGGCCGGGTTGGATGTTGACGCATCCAGACCGGCCGCTCTTTTTCACTTCGGTGTTGAGACTTCTTTGGCGTAGGCCTGACAGGCCGCCAGGGCGATCAGTCCTTGGTCGCCGGCATCGGTGATGCCGATAATTCGTTGAGCATGCGCTGGGTCAAGTTGGGCTCTTGTGGGGCCATGAACCACGCCGCCGGGGGCGGGGGTGGCTGACATTGCGCAGCCGCTGGCCGAATCGGTGGCGTCGAGTAGGACTGACAGGCGCAGATCAGCAGTGGCAAGACGGTCGCGCAGGCGACCTTGATCACGTTGGGCATCGCTCAGGGCTCGGTAATGGGTTTGTTCGCTGACGGACAGCCGCTGCTCCAGGGTCAGACGTTTGTCCTGTTCGGCACGCTGTTGCGCAATCGCGGCCAAGGTCAATTGATTGAGAGTCTCGGTGTGCAGCCGGGCCTGTTCGGCGAGTTGCTTACCGTAGCGCCAAGTCTGGACCTGCCAAGCCAACGCGGCAGCACCACCCGCGACTGCAACCAGTAGGCTGCCGATTACCACCACTCGATACGGCGCAGGGATCAGGTCGACGAGACGCATAACACCGCCCTCGCCCGCTCCCACAGCTGCAGTCGATCCGCCAGGCCATTGAGGCCGCCGTTGATCTTGCGGGTGATCGCCTCGAACTCATCCCGATCCGCGAGCGTGTTCAACTCTCGTATCCACCAGAACCACGCGGCTGACTCGCTCGCCCATTGCGGTAGCTCGAGCAGCTCAGGAGTGCGCAGCAGGCGTTCATCACCGAACAACGCCAGGCTGCAGCGCAGGTAGTTGCTGTGACCGGTAATCTGGATCAGGCCGCGACCGCGATAGCGCTGGCCATCGCCATCCGCTTCCGAGGTGTTGCCCAGCTTCACTGCCAGATTGCCGGTGTCGTATTTACTCAGGTACTGGTCACCGCCCAGCTCACGCACGTACTGCAGTTGACCGGATTCGTGCCCGACCTGCGCGAGGAACGCCGCCTGGCGTTTCGGCGTGTTGATTTGCCGATGGGCCATGGCGGCATTTAGCGCAGATACAAAAACGCCCGCTTGGCGGCGGGCGTTGGGCATGATGCGTTGGAGTTGTTGCTCAGTTAACGGCATTCGCTTGCTCCTATTGCTGTGACGGAGGACGCTGCTATTGCTTCAGCTGCACCACCTTCAGGTCTTGTGGTGGTTTTTTCTTCTTGCCTTTGGCCTTGGCTTTGCCCTGCTTGCCGCCGTTGCACTCCACAGCGGTCGACCAGCCGGATTGGGTGTAAACCTGCTCGACCGAATCCGTCAGGTACTCACCGTCGAGCCCGTCCTTGAAACCCTGGGCATTGATCAACCGCTCGGCAAAGATGTCCGTGCGCCCGGGCATCTCCAGACGCACGCCGGCACCGGAGCGATTGAACGCGGCCAAGCGAGCCTTGGCCGCCGCCTCGGCGGCGGTTTTGTTGGGGTAGATATGCCGGTCGGTATGCACCGCTGGCAGACCATCGGGCACGTCGTCGTTGTCCAGGGAGACCACCACCAACTTCCCGCTTTTCTTGTCCTGATGTTTGGTCGCCACCGATTTGTGCGCATGGCGATCCCCCAACCGAAACTGCCAGCGGCTGACATCGCTGCGCGTCAGGGTGATGGCGCCGAAAGCCTTGCCGCTTGAGCTCTGGCCGCCTTGGCGTGGCATCACCAGCAACTTGCCCTCGGCCACCTTGGCGGTGCAGTCGTACTGCCTGGCCAGGCGGGTGAGGAAATTAAAATCGGACTCGTTGAGCTGATCCGCCCGGACCACCTTGGTCGACACCGGACACCCCGGCTGCCAGCCATTGCGTGCGGAAATGTCGGTCACGATGCTCGACAGCGGCACGTTTTCCCAACTGCCACTGCGGATGGTCTTGCCGGTACCACGCATGTCACTGGCCTTGCCCTTGATCACCAACGTGTCCGGCGGTCCCGAGACCTCGACCTCGTCGACCACGTAACGGCCCAGGCGGGCCAGCGACGTTTCGGCGTAGCCCATGTAGATTTCGATAGAGCCGCCACGCCGAGGCAGCCCAACCTGGCCGGCACGGTCATCGATGCGTAATTCGAACTCGTCGGACTCCATCCCGGGCTTGTCCAGGGTGCGCAGCAACAACAACCGATCATCGATCAGGGCTGTGATATCAGCGCCATCGGCAACGATGCGAAACCTGGGAGTCATGGAATTTTTCCAAAAAAAAACCCGCACAAGGCGGGTATGAAAGTAAGGAGCTTGAGTTATCAAGCGCCACGAGTGTAGACCATCAATCCCAGAGCGTGACCTGCTCCTGTACCGGTGTCGCCAGATCCGGCAGCGTGATCACCACGCCGGCCCGATAGGGTTGTGGCTCATCGGCCAGACCCTGATTGGCATCCAGCACCGCCTCAACACTGCCGTTCAGGTGGCCATAAAAGTCATGGCAGATGGTGTCCAGCAGATCCCCGTCAGACGTTCTGCATGTCGTCGCCATAGCGTACAAACTCCAGAGTGAACCCTTGTTTACGCGGAATCCCGCCGTGCATCAGCGCGCCCTGCTCCTCCGTGATGGTCTTCAGGCACCAGGTGCCCATGACATCGCCGTAGCCCGTGGTCAGGGTTAACGGCTTCAGTTGAGCGCCAATGCTGCGCAAGGTGTCGAGCTGCTTCAGTCCGCCCTTGAAGCCCGGGTAAATCGTGCCCTTGAGGGTGATTTTCTCCTCACCGATGCCCACCGCCTGCTGCGCCGGCCGACGCGACAGGCGCTCCTGCGAGGCCCAGCGAAACTCGGTCGAGCGCGTCAGTTCGTCGAAGGCCGCCGTGTCCAGGTTGAAGTAGTACGGTGGCGCCTTGGGATCCTGTGGCTGAATGATCAGCAGGTGCGGAAACGGCTTCACCGCTTCCGGCGCCGGTGTGGCATCGGTAGCAAACACACTGGTGGGCACGATGTTGGCCAGCGACGGGCTGACCTGGCCGGCGATCTTGTTGATCGCCGTCGTCGCCTTGCCCGCCTGTTCCTTTAATGTGCCCATGCGCTCCTGCACTTCGGCGGCAGCCCGGGTGGCCCGCCCGTAGGTGGCCACCACCTGCCCGACTTTGGCTTGCGCCGCATCCACGCCGCGCATCACCCGCTGCAGTTTGGCGCCGATTGCCGGCCCCACGAACGGGATGTTTTCCAGCTCGGACGCGGCGCCGGTAATCTCCCGGATCGCACCATTGACCGGGCCGAGCATGCCGTCCGCACTGCGGCGTCCGGACTCTCCGGCTTCGACCAGGTACTTGAGGCCAGCCTGCAATTGCTCCATGTAACCCATGGGTTCTCCTTACAAGTGGGGTTCATCGAACAACTGGCTCGACGCGTTCTGCTTCGCGGCGTCGGCCATCATTCGCTGCATGTACGGCATCAGGTCCTGAGCCAGGCGCTGTGGATCTTTGACGTCGCCTTGCACCGTGACCGGCATGTTCAGGGAGTACTGGAACTGCTGATCCACTTTGGCCGGTACCGGTTTCTCTGGCTCTTTGGGCGGGATCACCACTGCCGCCGGTTTGACCGGTGCCGGTGTCGCCAGTGCGCGGGCGACATCACCCAAGGCCGGGCTGGGGAGCGCCGTCGGAGCCGCCAGCAGCAGCGCACCAGACTCGTTCGGCCCGTTGAAAGATCGCCCCATGCTGGCCAAGCTGGGCACCACCGGACCGGGGCGAGGCGCCATCAGCAACGGTGTCGCTGGGGCTGGTGGCTGTTCTTCCTCGCCACCAAACCACGACTTGCCCACGACTCCGCCCAGTGCGGTACCGCCCATGCTGCCGAGGTACGCACCGACCATGCCGCCAATCGCGGTACCGATGATGGGCACCACCGAACCAATGGCCGCGCCGGCAGCGGCACCGGCCATGGTGCCTGCCAGCGAACCCGCTGCCGCACCGTAACCCTCGGCTTTTTGATCTTTCGTCTCGGCATTCAGGTAGGTGTCAACGGCCATGCTTCCGGCCTCCAACAGCGAGCCGCCCGGGAGCACTTTGCCCACCTTACCGACCTTCCCCACCGCTCCCGCTACAGTCGCGACCTTGGCCAGTACGCCACCGGTTGGCGGCAGCGGGACGGGAGGACGCGGCACGGGAACAGCTGGCCGAGGCAATGGCACTGGCGCCGGTGGCACGGACATCGGCGGTCGCGGTACCGGTGTTGCCGGTCGAGGCGTGGGCACCGGTGAGCGTGTCGGACCTCTTGGCCGTGGCGGCGTGGCCACCCGACGCCGTCGCGAGGCATTGCGAGGAGCCCCTCGACCCCGGCGCCGACTCTCAAACGGCCCCGCGCCACCGCCCAGATCTGCCGCGTTCACCACAAACACCTTCCGGATGCTGCCGTCTTCCAGACCGGCTTGCACAGCACCGTCGCCGGTGGCCTCTTTGGCCAGCGACACCACCTTGAGCCCAGTCGCCACCAGATCGACACCACCGGCCTTTTTGCCCTCCTGTCCGTCAGCGGTATCGCTGGCCTCGGGCGAGCCCTTGAGGGTCGCGACCGTCTTCAGCCCAGCCTCGACCAGGGCCAAGGCTTTACCCGTCTTGCCCTTGGGCTCTGCCCCCGTGCCAACACTGCCCCCCTCCAACGAGTTGGTGACAAAGACCTTCTGCACCTCGCCGGACTTGCCTTTGCCCAGTGTCCCGCGCGCCAGGTTGAGCAACCCCTTGCCGATCTTGAACGAGCTGACCGCCGTCTGCAGCGCGAGCAAACCACCCCCGACCGCCGCAATACCGGTGACCACGCCGGGCGAGCTGTCCGCCAGCGCGGTGATGCCCTTGGTAACTTTGGTCAGCGCTTCCGCCACGGTATCCGTCACCGGCCGCAAGGCATCACCCACGCTGCGCATGGCGTCGTCCATCGACTGCGCCATTTCCGCCCACTTCTGCGACGATGACTCGCGCCGCTCGGCCAGGTTTTTGTCGAGGATGCCCGAGGCTTCGCGCGAATCGTTTTTCAGCTGGCTGTACAGCGCCTTGTTCTGCAGGTAGGCCGACAGCGCGGCCTTGACCTGCATGTCGGCGAACAGGTCGCCGGTGCGCAAGGCTTCTTCCAGCGACGCCATCATGGCCTTGGCCTTTTCCGGATCTGCCTCCTGGCTGATCTTCGACGTGGCTTCGGCCATCAGTGCCGCCCGTTTCGGGTCAGTGGCCTGGATGTACTTCTGCGCCAACGCCATGCTCGATTCCAGCGTCGACATACCGTTCTGCAAACCGGTCTGCATCGAGCCCTTGTAGTCGATGCCGGCCTTTTTGTAGGCCGCCACGGTGTCGGTCGAACCGATCTTGCCGATCCAGTTTTTGAGGTTGTTCGCCGCCTCGTCAGCACCACCAGCGGTTTTCATCTGCACCTGCAGCATCGCGCCCAGTTGCGTCACCGCGTCCATGCCGGTGATGTTCAGGTTGCCCATGTTCGACAACAGCTCGGGGAACCAGCGGGCCATGTCGACCGCCTCGAAACTGCCGGCCTGCCCCTGAAAGGCGATGGCTTCGAGCGCCTGCTGCATCTGTTTGGCATCGGTGATCTTGGCGTTTTGCCCGAGCGCGTTGATCATCTTCGCCGTGTCGGCACCGTTGGAGCCCTGACCCACGGCAAACTTGGCCGCGACCGGGGTATACTCCAGCGCCTTGGCCAGGTCCATCCCGGCCCCCACCAGCTGGTTGACCACATCGGCGACGTCATTGCGCGCCATGCCGGTGTCGCGCGAAGTCTCGATGATCTTCTGCGACATCTGCTTTTCTTTCGGATCGTTGGCAATCCCGGCCTTGATCGCGATGTCACGAACGATGGCCCCGAAGTCGGCGCTGACCTTGGTCGCAATGCCCACCGTTGCCACCCCGGCCACGGCCTGACCGACCGTGCTTCTCATCCCGGCCTTGCCAGCATCGATCTGTTGGTAACCCTTGGCCTTGAGTTCCGCCTTGTTCGCGGTCTGGCCCAACGAGCGGTAGGCCTTTTCCAGCCGACCGACCTCGATGCCCTGTTTCTTCAGGCTGTCGAGGTTGGAATTCAGGCGCCCCAACAGTTTGGACGCCCCAGCGGCGCCGCTGTCGTGGGCCTTTTTCCATTCATCGCGCAGGCGAATGGTGTCACCAATGGTGCGCTGCAGCACCCGCGCCTTGTTGCCTTCTGCTTCCAGGCGCTTGATGCGCCCGGTGACCTCATTGAACGCGGCGCCGACCGTAGGACTGACGGTCCCGCCGATCACCAACCCGAGGGAGAGTTTGTTCGCCATGTCATGGCTCCCCTGTGCAGAGCATTACCGGAAGCGGCTCAATCCGTGAGCCACCACACCATCTCGGAAAACGGCATCGACTGAATCTCGGCGGCGGAAAATCCGGTGTCCGCCGCGAGACGTTTCGCCACCCTCTTCATCACCCCCGGATCAAACCCCGTCGTCTTGCTCCAGGCGAAAATAGCCGGCCTGCAGGCGGTTGTAGTCCACCACCTTCAGGCCCTCCAGGTCGGCGATCGCCGCGCCGGCCAACTCCGCGAACAGCACCAGTTCGCGCTGCTCGTCGTCACCGCCTGCCGCCCGATCCGCGGCGCGCACCTCGCGCACCGTCGGCGAACGCAGGGTCAGTGTGTCGATCTGCACGCCGTTGATCTCGCTCGGGCGTGACAGGCTGACCACGGCGTTGTCGGCGGTGACCGACAACCAGGTCGGGAGCGATTTCGAATAGTCGGCGTGCGGTACCAGGTTCGAATAAGCCGTCTGCAGGCGGCGATAGTCCACCACCTTCAGGCCTTCCAGATCCTTGAGGCCCGCCTCGGCCAGACTGGCGAACAGCTGCAGCTCGCGCTGCTCATCGTCGTCGCCGGCGGCGCGGTCGGCGGCACGGACTTCGCGCACCAGCGGTGCACGCAGCACCAACGTATCGACCTTGACCCCATTGACCTCGCTCGGTCGCGAGAGGGTAATCACCGCGCGATCCGTGTTGATTGCCAGCCAGGCCGGCAGCTTATTTGCAGTTTGCATGGTCATCCGGTTCTATTCCCTTAGAGGCCGAGTGCGGAGCGCACTTCGGCGAGTTGGTCTTTGCCATCGATCACCTGAACACCGGCGATCATGTCGATTTCGTACATCACGCGGCCGTCGATTTCGAGCTTGTAGTACACCGGTGCGATAGCGTGTTTGATCTCCGCCGGATCACCGGCTTTCCAGTCACCGAGGTCGACCTCTTTCAGCAGCCCGCGCAAGGTGGCCACGACCGCCGTGACCGTGCCCTTGTGACCCCGGAAGGCGCCGCGGAACGATGCGTTGAACGCCGAGCCATCGGCCAGGCCGAAGTGCTTGAGCGACTCGCGACGCACGCCCTTGGTGACAAAAGACGCTTCCATTTTTTCCAGGCCCTGGGCCATCTCGATAGCCCCGGCCATACCGCCGCCTCGGTACTCGTCGGTTTTGGTGGTCAGCTTGGGCAGGGTCAGGCTCGGCACGTCACCGGCAAAGTTCACGCCGTCGACAAACAGGTTGGTGTTGTACAAGGTTTGAGGAATCATCTAGCGCTCCTTAAGCGTCGAGGACTTCGGTCAGCCACTGGTTGGTGACTTCGATCAGGAAGTTCGGGTTTTCCGCCGGTGGCACGTCGGTGAAGCGGATGCGCCAATACACCTTGCCCTGCTCGATCTGGCTGGCGGTGTTGAGCTCGGTGTCGGCAAACACTTCGAAGTTGATGATCGCGCCGGCGTTTTTCTGATCACGCATGAACGCGTCCAGGCCTTCGGTCACTTCCTTGACGTAGGTTTTGGTGATCGAGCGGTCGACCGCCCACTTGTGCCCCGCCTGGATCGCATCCATGAGGATGTCGCAGGTCCGCACCCGGGTGACGAAGGCCCACTTCGGATCGCTGGAGCAGGTACGGTTGCCCCACAGGCGATAGCCGCCGTCGCGGATGATCGTGGCAATGTTCGCGCCGTTGAGCAGGTTGGCCCGGCAGGTCTCGTCGCCGTCCAGGTATTCGATTGGGCGGGTGGTGCCGGTGATGCCGACAAACTCCTTGTTCGACGGCGACGCCCAGTAGCCGTAGTTCGCATCGGTCCAGGCAAACAAACCGGCGGTCCAGGCCGAGCCCGGCGCGTCGACCGTGGCGCTTTCCACCGTGCTCCAGAACTGCACCCCCGGATCGACCAGGAAGATCCGCTTGCTGCCGAAGTTCTCGGCGTATTCCATCACCGCTTCATCGGTGGTGTTCGGTCCATCGATGATGGCCATTGCACGCAACTTGCCGGCCAGGCTGTCCATGGCAGTGGCCACGGCCTGGGTCGCGGAGTGCCCCGGAGCAATCAGCAGTTTCGGTTGGGCGTTGTGCACGCTCTTGCCGTCGAGCAACGCCTGCAGACCGGTCCGCTGTCCGGAGGCCAACACGCCACCGATGATGGCCGAGGTTTGCAGCGCCGGATCCTCCAGCTTGGGTACGCCGACGGCGACGATCACCGCCTTGGCCCGCGCATAGATCGCCTGCGCCGCTCGAGTGATGGCCGAGTCGGCACCGAAGGCCGCGATGGCTTCGCGCTCGGTGGTGATCAACATCAGCTCGCCGGCCTTGGCCGTGCCACCGCCGAGCACGCCCGGGGTAAAGGTGTCGCACAGGCCGATGATCGACGACGACGGCAGCGCAATGGTCCGCGCGCCGTTGTCGATCAGCGAGGTCGTGACGCCATGAAAGAAACCACTCATAAAGGTCTATCTCCAGAAAAGGAAAAGCCCCGCAATCGCGAGGCTGTTGGGTGTGGGTGTTGCGCACTGTGGAAATGAAAACGCCCCGTCAGTGCGGGGCGTTTATAGGGTTTGCTCGGCCAGCCAGGGCGGCGCGATCGGGCGGTGATCCACCTGGGGAAACTCCCCGCCTTGCGGCCAATTGCGTAAGGCCTGGCGGTAGCTCAGCAGCCCGGTGAACCGCTCGTCAGTCAGCGTTGTGGGCCGTCCCATATCGCGCTCATCGCGATGACGGGTGATGACGCCATCAGTCGCCACCAGCTCGCCATCGCGCCAGGCGCGCTCGGCCGTGGCCAGTTCCTCAAAGCTCGGTGGCGGTGGGTCGATCAGCGACGGCGGCTCCGTCGAAAAGTCGATAATTTTCCCGGCGAGTTGCCCTGTCATGTAAGCCTGATGTTCTTCCGGTGTCAGCGGGTAAGCGTCCGGCGGCAGCGGGCCAAATGTGTCATCCAGAAAATACTTCAGCGACACACTGGAATAAAAAGCCATGTTTAAATTCTCTCTGTGAGTTGTCCCGAGGACAGGCACCATGGGTTGTCGTGGTTAGTTGCCGATGGCGATGAACATACTAGCGTTACCCACCGCGCTGCCCTTCCAGGTGAAGGCGCCCAGCGATGTCGCGCCAGCAGAGGCGTAACCAATCGACCCCGAACCCGCCGTGTAACCTTGGGTAATCGTTACCGCGAAGAATGCGTTAGGGAACGCGGCCGGTAGCGCCGTCACCACATCGCCGGATGTCGCCGCCGCCGTCCAGCCCCACTGGATAATCACGCCGCTAGGGTGCCGCATGCTGCCGCTCGCTCCAATTGAAGCGGAGAACAGACCGGTCTTGCTCATCACGCCGGTGCCGAACATCAGCCAAGTGCCCGACCCGATGAAAATGCAGTCGACATAGCTATCGGACGGGATCGAACGGGCGGTCGCCGATGCGACAATGCCCGTGGCCTCCTGCATCTTGTCGGTGCCCTGGGCACCCACACTCATGGCGCTGCCGCCCCAGTTATGGATGCGAACCGTTGCACCAATCGGAAGGCCGAGCGTCGCCGAGTTGGGCAGGCTGTAGGAGTTACCAGACGCCCCAGAGAAATGCACAGCCCCGCCGACGTGCGCCAGCACACCGGTCAGCCCAGCGCCGTTGATGAACACAATGTCGTTGTACTGAGCCCCCACCGCATCAATGGCGGCCATGGTCGCAATTTTGGTGGTCGCGTCAAACCTCGCCGGCGTCGGCGCGCTCGGCGTGCCGGTCAAAGCTGGCGAGGCCAGCGGCGCCTTGGTCGCCAACAGGTTGGTCATGGTGGTGGCAAAGTTCGGGTCATTACCCAAGGCCACAGCCAGCTCATTCAGCGTGTCCAGTGCACCCGGCGCCGAGCTGATCAGGTTGTTGAGCGCCGCTTGCAGCGCGGCCATGGTCGCCACCTGGTTGGTGTTGGTGCCCAGTGCGGCCGTAGGCGCAAGGGGGACACCCGACAACAGCACGTTGCTCAGCTCGGTGTGGGCAAACATCACCAGCGAGCCGTTGGCGTACAGTTCGGCGGTCTTCGACTGGGTCACGACCACCGAAGCCCCGGTCGGGTTGCGCACGGTGACGGTGAACGCGCCTGTGGTGCTGTTGAACACCAACCACCTGCCGGTGACGCCGGCCGGCAGGGTTACCGTGACGTTACCCGTCAGGGCGCCGGTAAGGCTCAAGATGCCGGCCCCGGCCTGGGCCACGGTTACCACGGTATCGCCGGTGGCGTTTAAGGCGATGCTGGCGACGCCCTTGACCGCGTACTGCACGAAGGCCGTGCTGGCGGCGGATGTGTCGTTATCACCTGCCGTAGCTGTTGGCACCTTCGGATCGCCAGAGAAGGTAGGCGAGTCGAGAAAGGCAAATTCCTTCCATGGTTGGTATGCACCGGCAGATCGACGGCGATAAAACGCCCGGTCGGCCTGAACACCAAGGGACAACTGGGCACCATTGGACGCGTCAGTTGGCATCCCTAGAATTTTCGTCCACTGCGTTATCGGGGCATTGAGCGTAGTGCTGATGGTGTTGCGTGACTCCATCATGTTCACGCCGATGGCATCTGCGTCGTTGCCGGTGGCCTGACCGGGCGTCTGCGTGTACAAACCGGCGGTGATCAGCCGCGCAAGTACATGCGCAGTGGTCGCAATCTGCGTGCTGTTGCTGGTATCGGGAGCCGTCGGCGCCAATGGCGTGCCGGTGAAGGTTGGCGAGTCCAGTTGGGCCGAGCTTTCCCAAGGGCCCCAAACCCCACCGAACCGCTGGCGCCAGAACATCATGCGCTTGTTGGCCGCCACGACAGACCGTGTTGTCGCGAGCTGGAAACCGTCGGTTGCCCCTCCTTGAGCGTGAATTACGGTGTAGCCGACTGCCGGGGAGGCCGGGTTACCAGTCGCACCGGTTCCGGTGTAATAGAGCCCACCCGCCGAAAGCGCATCAAGGTCCGTTACCAGCGTGCCGGTGCTCGCCCCCAACCCCAGCGCCGCCAACGCATTCTGTATAAATACCTGAGTGCTGTTCTGGAACGTCAAGGCCGTGGTGCCCAGGACAATCGCGCCATCGGTGACCAACTGCCAACTGGTGTCCGCTTGCGTGGCGCCTTGCTCGACCGACACCAGCAACGCCGACGTGACCTCGGGGCTGCCATCGGCATCGGCGGCGCGCGCCCAAGCACCGGCGGCCGCGACGTACAGGCCGTTTTCCTTGGCCGCCGTCTGGTTTTTTACCAACACCCGATCACCGGCGACCAGCGCGATACCGTCAAGAGTCGGCAACCCGGTCAGCGCGATGTTGGCCGTGGTGGCCACCCGCACCGATTGCTTGCTGTCGAGCTTGGAGACTTCCTCCAGCACCTTGGCGTCGACATAGGCCCGGGTGGCCAGCACCACGCTCGGATCGATCTTGAGTTCGACGTTGCTGGAGCTGCTGACAATCATGTTCATGCGCACGACTTGCGTGCGGCCGGAGCCCTGGGCGAGCAAGGGCTTAAACGACGGCGCGCAGTTGGCCACCGCCACCAGATCGTTGTCCGCGTCGTACAGGCCGATTTCGCGAATCCACCAGCCGCCGACATCCTCAGGAATGACCTGCTCGGCGATGATGATCCCCGCGTTGACGGGATCGACCTTGAGCTGATTCAGCGGCGCACGACGGCGCTCGTTGATCAATGCCGTCTGCGCCGCAGACGGCTGAGGGTCGGTGCCATTGGCGTCACCGACGCCCATCTGAGTGATTTTCCACGGGATGCCTAGTGCGTCAGCGTTGGCCTGCTTGGCGACGCCCACATTGGTCAGGATGGCTAAAAACTGCGAATTCTGGTCGATCATGAGAATACATCCAGGGTGTCAATGGTATGGTCGCGACCGCCTTGGCCGATAACGCCGCTGACTTCGATGTCACGTTGGACAGGCGGATACACGTCGATTACATCGCCCTCGTAGAGAGCGGCATGGAGCCTCAAAGCGCCCTGGCTTTCCAGGCTGATCGCCAGCCCGGTCAGGTGCCGGGTCACCGGTTTGGCGTCGTCGATCAGGCGTTCCAGCTCCTGATACATTTCCTCGGTGATCCCGGTGTCCAGCACGCCCACCTTGAGCGCGAAGGTGCCCGGCACCCCCTCCGGCACCGTGTTGAACCACTCGATAATCTCGATCAGGTAGCCCAGGGGCTCGACCACCCGGCGCAAGGCGCCGATGGTGCCCTTGTGGGCATGGATGTAATACGACGCCTTGATGGCTGCGCGCTTGGTCGCCTCGCTCCACCGGTAATCCCAGCGATCGACCGACCAGGCCCAGGCCAGGTGTGGCAGCAAATGCACCGGGCAGGTGTCGGCGTTGTAGAGCGTGCGCAGCGGGATAATGGTTTTTTCGTAAAACGACGCCTCCAGGGCGCGCTCCAGTTGTGTGCTGTTGAGTGGCAGTAGGCTGTTCATGTCAGCCCGCCAGATTCACGGTGACTTCAGTGCAGAACGCCGCCTGCGCCTTGGTCGGGGCCAGGTCCACCCAGCCGACCAGCTCAACCCGAGACACGCCAGCGATGTGCAGTTGCGCATCCACCGCCGAGCGCGCCACTTCGACCCCGAGCCGCTTGCGTGGATTGATCCAGGCGTTAATGCGGTTTTTGGCCTCGGCCAGACTGGCGTCAGCCTCAGGCCCGACACTGCTCATGTGCAAAATGGCATCAATGCGGTAGTCGATAATCTGCGCGCTTTGCACGGTCACCCGATCACCCACCGGCCTGACGTCCTCGTCATTCAGCCCCGCCTGGACCGTGGCCAACAGCTCGGGACTGGCCACGCCATTGCCCTCGGAACTCAGTACCGTGACTGTAACGTTGCACGGTGCCGGGCTTTCTGCCGTGGCATCCGCGACCAGGCCCGACGCATTGCGCGCGTGCAGGATGTAACTGTTACGCGGCCCGGCCGTGGTCAGCCCTTCGTAGGCCAACTGAATGCGTTCACGGAACGGATCGTCTTCCTCCCTGACCTCCGGTACCGGCGGCACCGCCAGCAGATCCTCGGCCTGAATGACCAGGCGCTTGAGATTGACGTTGGCCCCCAAGTGATCGAGGTCATCGCGGATGGCGTGTGCCAGTAACAGCGCCTTGCCGGCATCGTTGACCCGGGCACGGTTGCCGATCTTGATGTAGGCGCCGACCTCCAGCACCTTGGTGACCGGATCGCTTTCCAGCGCGGCGTTCCAGTTGTCGCCCATATAGCCGCGGAAGACCCCCAAGCCTTCCTCGTACACCGCTTCGAAATCCAACGGCTCCAGCACGCTCGGCGCAGGAAGCGACGACAGATCAACGATGCTCATACGCCCACCTCCAACAGCACGCTGTCGCCCTGGTATTTGCCGGCGATCTTCAGATTGATTTGCCCGCCGATCACCGAAATGACCCGCACCTGGTCCAGCTTCAAACGCGGCTCCCAGCGCCCCAAGGCCCTGGCGGCTTCGGCCTGCACGGAACTTTTCCAGCCCTCATTCACCGGCAGGTCGACGAAGCGCCGCAGCGAGCTGCCGTAGGCAGGCCGATGCCGACGACTGCCCAGTGGCGTACCCAGAATGTCCCCGATGGACTGCCGCAAATGCTCGATGCCGGAAATGGGCTGGCCGGTGTGGCGATCCATTCCGATCATCTGGGTTACTCCTTCAGCAATTCGAATTCGTCATGGGCTTTCAGAAACTTGACCGCCTCGATGTCGGAGCCCGCGATCTCGACCAGGCCCTTCGCCACCGGCAGGCTGCGCTGGCTCTCCGGCAGGATCAATTGACGAGAGGTGTAAACCTTGTCGCGAAACTTCATCAGCGTCGAAACCGGTACTGATGCCGGCTGCGGCAACGGATCAGGGCTCGCGGGTAAATCGGTGACAGGCGTATCGCTCTTGGCCATGTGGTTGCTCCAGGCGTAAAAAAGCCCGCACTGGGCGGGCTGTCGTGGATTGAAATTAATGCGTGTGGTGGTTGCTGTTGCCGCCGACGTCGAGAATCGAACCGGCACTGGTGATGTCCTGCGTGACGTGTAACGGACCGTCGATGGTCACCGCCCCTTCCAGGTTGATGTTCCCGCTCGTCACGTTGACGGCGCTGTCGGTGACCATGGCTTCGGTACCGCCGACCTTGATGGCCACCGTTCCTGTTGGCAACGTGATGGCGTAGCTCTTGGCCTGCCAGTCGTACACCAGCGAACCGCCATCCTCGAAACGCCAGACTTCGACGTGATCGCGGTTATCTGGCTGGCCACCAGCATCCCCGTAGAGCCCTGGGATAAAGGTGCCCATGCCAGCCTGGCCGCTGGGATTGAACAGCACCCCCTGTTCGTTCAAGCTCGGCGCCCGCCAGTGACGGGCCTTGCCGGCCGCCAGGCTGTGCCAGCGCACCCACGCGCTGACCCAATCACCGGCCTGCACCCGAACAGTGGCGGCCGCCAAATCCACACCGACCACCACGCAAGGCATCAGCATGGCGGCAATCATGCGGTCATGCTCGGCAAGGGCGTAGCTCATGGCACGTCATCCGCTGGAAAGAACTGCTCTTTGCTGTCGTTGTTGAAGCCGAACCACAGCGAGCCCGGTTGCTCATCCGGCCATGGCCATTGTTGTGCGCCGAGGTAAATCTGCTGATGCCACTCCACCAACCAGACGGTGTAGCCATCCAGCTCCGGCCGGGTCCAATCCTGCCCGGCCTGAATGAACACCGCCGGTTCAACCGCCAGCCCCCAGGTCTGCGCCCGCAGAACCACCGCGAGCTGGGTGGCCAGTTGCACGGCCTGCTGATGATGGTGCGGCTTGATCGGATCGACGACGATACGTGCCTCGAACCTGCACACCAAGGTCGTTTCACCGGTGCCGATATCGACGCCCGGTTCAATCTCGGCCATCTCCAGAAACACCGCTGGCAGCGCCACACGATCTTTAATATTCGGCCAGGCCGTCACCGCACACACACCCGGCAACTCCGCCAGCAGTTGTTGCTCAATGGCCCGGTAAAGCTGATCCAGGCTAAAAGGCTCTTCCGACACGGCACTAACTCCTCAGGTACTTTTGCAGCTCGAAATTAAGTTCCTGCTGCAGGATCTGCAGCAAACGCTCGTCCGCCTTACGCACCCAGCTGTCGAAGTGGGGTCGCGCCTGTTCCAAGGACACCTTGGCCTTGGCCAGTGGAAACCGGCTGCCGTTTTCAGCGACCCAACCCGAACTCGGCCCGTGCCCTGAGGACACCGTACTGTCGGGATAGTCGTCCGCATCGAAATGCTTGCTCGCCGTGCGGATCCAGATATCGGGCTTGTTGCCGTAGACCTGTTTGAGGAACGCACCCTGGTAACGCCGCCCGGCCACCGACACGCCGCTGCCAGTCTGCCGCGCGCGGCCGATCCGGCTGGACTCGATGGCGTTCAAGCCAAACCACAGCTTGCCGCTCATGGCCCCGCCGGTGACCGGGTAGCTGCGCAACCGTTGACGCACCGCCGCGACGGCGATGCGCTCCTGCCGACTGACCGCCCGGGCGATGTGAGTGCGCAACCAGCCCAGCGTCTTATTGATCGCGCGACGATGCGCGGCTGCGGCCGCCTTGGGCACCACCTTGGCGAAGTCCTGGAACGCTTGCAGATCCGCCGACGACGACTGGATGGTGACCATCCCACCGCTGGCCGAGGACTTGTAATAGCTACCGACGCTCATGCACGCATCCTCAGGATCAAAGCGACCAAACCGTCACCGCTGGGCTCCAGCTGCAGCAGGTCGTAATCGCCACCGCCGTCCAGGGCAGGTAGATCGATACTGACCAATAGGCCCGGCTCCAGGCCGTGGGAATCGCTGACCCGAATCTCAAAGCGAGGCTCGCGCAACCCGGTGTTGAGCTTGCCGAACTTCGGCTGCAGCCAAGGCGCCGCGAACATGCCGAGGACCGGCTCGTCCCGGCCTTCGATCCGTGCGCTGTCGCCCAACGTTTCGAACACCACCGCGTCGACCTCGGCGACCAGGTCACGAAAGGCCATGGTCAGAGCTCCAGAAGGATCTGCGCCCGTGGTCGCGTGCACAGGTGCAACGGGTTGGACTGGGCTTCACCGGCCATGCCTTTGTTGAAGGGCAGTGGCTCGATCATGCTGTAGTAAGGAATGCCTTGGGTGTTGACCGTTTCCATGTAGTCCGCCGGCGCAAACACCGAGATGTACAGATCCGGAACACCTTCAGGGACCAGCAGCGCCTTGTCGTCGTGAACAAACGACACGCCGGCCACCTTGCCACGGTAGCGCTCCCAGATAATGCCGCCGAACTCGAAACTTTCCCGGGCATCACCACGCAACGCAGCCGCCTGCTGACTGTTGAGGTAGGTTTCCTTGACCGACTTATGAACGATCAGCTTGTTCCAGAAGTTTTTGCCGCAGAAGGCACGGGAACTGGTGCTGGTCACACTGCCGAGCGCGTCCTCCTGCATGTCCAACGCTTCGCCGCACTTAACCCGCAGCTCGGTGTTCTGATCCGCCAAGCCCATGGGCAAGGTTTGACGCGACACACCGAAACGATCATAGAGGTCCAACAGCACCGTCGAACCATCGGCATCGAGAATCAGGCCGTTGAGCGCACCCATGCGCTGGAATTCATGCGTCGCATCCAGCTGACGGCGCGCTTTGGCCAGGCGGGCATTGACCACGTCCTGCACCGCCTGGAGCTCGGTGCGAGTACCGAAGGCACGAATGCCCTGGATCTCGTCGGCCTTGATGGTGAAGCGCTCCGGCAGGTGCACAGTGTTGAACGGGATCAGGTTGCGTTTGCTGGCCGCAACCACCAGACCAGAACCACCCCGCTCCCCAGCTGGCACCAGCGCCAGGGTGTCGCCGTCCTTTTCGATCTGTACGGTCAGGGTGGTGATGCCTTCCTCACGGAACAGGCCCAGGGCACTGATGCGGCCCGGCAGGTAGGGTTGGTCGTTGAGTGCGGCGGTCAGCGCGGTAACGGTAAACGCTTCGTCGTCAAAAATGGCGATCTCGGCCATGGGTACTCTCCAGAAATGAAAAACCCCGCGCTAAGCGGGGTGCATGAAGTTGGGTGATCGACTTAGCGAACGATCAGAAAATGAGTGGCCAGCGCCTTTTCAGCGTCCAGATCCAACCCGGTCAGATGCGCTTCGCTGACTTCCGCCAACCGCACCACTGCACGCCCCCGGCGCACCACATCCGACTCGCCCAATGGACCGAAGAGAATGGCGACGGCGGTCTCGCTGCCGTCTTCTGCGGCCGGAACGTACGGTGCGAACTCACCGGTGGCCGTTACCAGGCCGAGGATCTGGCCCGGGTCCAGGGCGGGACCGGCGGCAACGTTGATCGCTTCCCGCGAGATGTTCCCGGCCCCTTCGGACAACAGGAACTCACCGGCGTGGATCGGTTCTTTTTTGATGGTCATGCTCTTGCTCCTTTCGCGCCATGCGCAGTTCCAGATTGAGCGGCTTGTCGAGCGGCCCAGATCGAAGTGGGATCAGGTTGTTTGGCCTGCACCGGCGGTGCCGGGTCATTGTTCAGCGGCAAGCTGTTGTCGATTTCGAAGCCCTTGCCGCTGCTGACGATCTTGTCGAACAGGCGCGCTCGAACCGCCGCAACGTCCAGTCCCGCCGCGACATACTCGACGCTGAACTCGGGCAAGCGCGCAGCCACACACAGGTCGTTCACGGCCTTGGCCCGCGTCAGGCCGGCCTGGACGATCTCTTCGCTTTCAAGTCGGGTAGAGCTGAGCAGCGGCTCGACCAGGTTGCTGATGCCCGCCTCGGCGCATCGCTGGGTGATCATCAGGGCCAGCTTGGTCGAGTCGACCACGGGTGGTGTCTGGGGTGGATCGTCGGGCTCTAACTCGGGATCCGGCTCGGACGGCTCGTCGAGCTGGGCGAGCAATTCGGCCGGTGCATGTTGGTAGCGCTGCAACACGGCCCCCTGCCCCAGGCAAGCTTTAACCGTAACCCCATCACCGACTTCATCGGCCAGCCCCAGTGCCACCGCCTCACCGGCGGTCAACCAGGTTTCATTGGCTACCAGCCGCCGTAGCTCGACTTCGTCGATGTCGGGGGCCTTGGCCTTGTACGCCGCGATAATCGCTTCCAGAGTCTGATCCAACACATCAGCGACTCGGCGGAAGTCCTCCGCATCGCCACTGACGTAGGTGTAAGGGTTATGGATCATTAGCATGGCATTGGAGGCGATCACGACGCGGTGCGCGCCGCACACGGCCACGCTGGCCGCACTGGCCGCCAACGCGTCAATACGTCCGGTACAGCGCTCGCCCAGACGCGACAATGCGTTGTGCATTGCCAGCCCATCGAACAAATCGCCGCCAATGCTATTGAACGCGGCAATCACCGGTGAGACGCCATCGTCCAAGACACGCAGGTCCTGCACAAACTGATTGGCGGTAATGCCCCAGGTACCGATCTCGCCATAGACAAACACTTCGATAACCCGCTCAGCGGCTTCGCCGCTGGCCTGCAGCGTGTACCAGGTCTTGTCCTGCACCGACACACGCTTGCCCGCCCGGTTGTAAACGCGAGGTCGCGTTTTCTTGCTCATGGTTGCTCCTTGTCCTCGACGGGGACGAACGTTTCAAGAGTGGTGTAATTGAGGCCAAGGGTGGTGGCCCGGGCCAGATCGGCGGCGTTTTCGGCGTCGACCGTTTCAGCGTCATAACCGGTGCGCAGGACCATTTCACTGCGTGAGGCGAAGCCGGCCTGGACTTCCATTCGACGGGCCTGTACGTCCTGCACCGGCTGGATGTAGGCCCAGCCTTGCGGTACCCAACGGGTGCGCAGGTACTCGCGACGTCGCTGGGCGTAATCGTCCAGCTGCAAGACACCTGACAGCACCGCCATGTCCATCCAGGCCGCCCGGACCGGGCGACACAACTGGTGCACGTACACGCTGAACTGCAGTTGTTCCAGACGGCGCCGAAACTCGTTGAGTACCACCCGCAGCGCCCGGTCGTTGACCTCGCGCATGTCGCCAGTGAGGATTTCGTATGGCGTCCCGGTCCCTGCTGCAGCCGCCATCAGCTGCTGCCGCATGAAGTCGGGATAGTTGTTGCCCGCATCCGGTGGCTTGGAAAACTCGACCTCTTCACCGGGTCCCAACTCCTGCATGGTGCCGGGCTCCAGGGCGACCATCGGCGTGAAGCCGTCGCGGTCCAGGCTCAGCGGTTGGCCGGTAACCGGATCCCTCGGCACGGGGCCGGAGTCCGGCGCTGGCCGGCTGATAAAGCCGGCAAACAGGTTGGCCACTTCCTGCCGGAACAGCACCGCGTCGTCGTAGTTGTCGAGACTGCGCAGGCGCTTCAACACCGGCGACAAACGTGGTACGCCACGCAACTGGCCCGGCTCGACCGGTTCGAAGATGTGCAGCACCTGCGCGGCCGGTACCCGCACCAGCTGGTTGTAGCCGGCATTCAGCAACGAGGCATCGCGCGGATGCGCCAGGTACATCCAGTACGCCACACGCTTACCACCGGGGGTGAACTCGATGCCGGCCCGGATGAAGTTGCCGTCGCGGGTGGCCTCGAACTTGTCGTGCGGCACGAACTCTGGGGCCAGGATTTGCAGTTGCAACGGCACCGCGAGGCCTTCGTCCAGACCGCGCGGACGCAACCGCACAAAACACTCGCCCGAGGTTTCCACCGTGCGGGCCACCAGCGCCTGCTGGCCATTGAAGTCAGTGCGCTCGTCGGCGTCCGATTCATCAGCCCAGTCGTCCCAGAGTTCCTGCAGCAATTTGCGCAGGGCTTCGTTGTCGGTTTTCGGTCGCGGTGTGATGCCGGTACCGATCAGGTTGCTGACGCGCTTGTCGATCACGTTGTAGGCATACGGGTCATTGCGAACCGCTGCCCGCGACCGTGAGCGCAAATTGCGCAGCGCCGGGGTGTTGATGCTGTTGATCCCGTTGTCGGGTGCATCCCAGCCAGTGGATCGGCGGCCTTCGCCGGCGCCTTCGTAACTGGCCTTGATGTTCGACGGCAACACGAATCCGTTACGGGTGAGCGTCGGATAGCGGGCCATTAGAGTCCCTTGCCTCCGTGGCAAAGCCGAACGACGCGAGAGCGCGGTCCGGCCGAGTTCACCAGTGAGGTGCGGATCTCGTCGCGGGCTTTGAGTAGCTCGTCGACAGAGCGGTATTCCACAGTGCGGTCGGTGTAGCGCACGGTTTTTTCACCGCGCGCGATGGCCGCCTCAACCGCGTCGAGGTGCTTCTGGGTAAATGACATATCAGCGTCTCTTCAGGTAACCGCTGCTGGAACTGCGGCGTTGAGGTGGCGGTGCTGCGGGTCGTGATGGCACGACGGGAGCTGCGGGTTGTGGAGCCGGTTGTGGTACGGCAGCGGGGGTAGCCTGCTCGGTGTTGCTGAGGCGCTCGCCTTGCACGGGCTTGATACCCAGCGCGTCGTCGAACAAGCCTGACTGCGCCAGAGACTGACGCACCCGCTCCCAGTCGTGTTCCTTGTAGCGATTGAGGCCCAGGTAATGCGCCATGGCCAGGCAGTACACCATCAGGTCGAGGGCTTCGTTGCGCTCAGCTTTGCCCTTGACCCATTCGATACGCTTGTGACCCCGGATGTAGCGCGCCACCTTACGCTCCGCGACGCACTGATCGAAGAAATCGTCGGGCAGGTCATTGGCGAAGTGCAGTGCACCCGGGCCGGCTTCGAATGGATAGCGGTTGTAGATCCAGTCTTTTGCCGTATCGGTACCGACGAACCACAGTTCGGCGCCGTTGCGTTCGGTCTGGCCTTTCCAGGTCACGTCAACCATGGACGGGCGCTGAGCAATGACCGGTTTTCCGGGTTTGCTGGCCCCCTTGATGGCGAACACGTTGCGCCAGCGGCGCACGCGGCAGAACTGGTACACCTCGTCAGTGTGGTGGCCACCGGAGTCGACCGCCACGGCGAGAATGCCGAGACCGACACCGCACGGATGGCGGTACTTGGCCTTGAGCAATTCGTCCAGTGCGGCCCAGGTGCGCTCATCGGCGGGGTCGCCTGAGACGATCTGGTAGTCGATGACCCAGCGCTCCATGCCGACGCCCCAGCCCATGGCCATGAACTCCAGGCGGTTGGCCTGAACGTCGACGGCACCGGTGATCATCAGCACCGCCGCCGGCATCGACCCCAGTCCGAAGAGCTCCAACCGTGCCCGTTTGCGCAAGGTGTCGGCCTTGGTTTGCTCCTGCGCGCTGTCCCACACTTTGGCCAGACGGGTGTTGTAGAACACCTGCATGGGTTCCAGATCGCCTTTGGCCTGGGCCTTTTTCGCCTTTTCAAACTGCTTGGCCAGCGACTTCCAGTCCATCCAACCGAGGGGCGAATACAGCGCGTTGAGGTGGAAGCCTACCGTCTCGCCGTCGCCTTCGGCATGGCCACGCCACTCGCCGTTGGCGAGCATTTCGCCCTTGTGGAATTCCTCGATCAGCACGTCGCAATCAGGACCGGCGCACTGGTAATGCACCACGCTGAAATCCTTCGAGTAGTGCAGGCGCTCCCATTCCAGGGTTTGCATGTGACCACAGCTCGGACACGGCACGTAGTAGTGACGCTGGTCACTGCCGTCGAACAGGTCGGAAATCCGCGAGGCGCCCTTGATCGTGGGCGAGCTGGAAAAGTAGAACTTGGCGTTGCGGCCGAAGGTACTGCCCCGGGTTTCCGCCAGCTCTATAGGGTCGCCCTCCTCGCCGATGTCCACCTCCCAGCGGTCGATCTCGTCGCCGTACACGTAGCGCGCCGACAACTCCGACAGGTTGGCCGCCGAGCCGGCGGTGGTGACGTACAACGTCCCACCCTCGAACTCCTTGGTGTCCATGGTATTGCGCGAGTCGCGGGAGCGGTTGGCCGCGACACGCTCGCGCAATACAGGTGTCGCCTTGATGGTTTTGCCGATCCGCGACGACACCCGCTTGGCCAGGCCCAGGCTGGGCAGCAGCGCCAGGATGTTCGACGGCGCCATGTGCATCAGGCCACCGATCCAGTTCAGACCGATCTGGGTTTTCATCAGCTGCGACGCGACCATGGTGATCACGCGCTTGCAGGGGTGAGCCGGCGACAGGCAACGCATGGGCTCGCGGGCATACGGTGTACGCGAGGTCCGGTACTGGCCGGGCTCCGCGGCGCCGGTGTCACGCGGGATCCGCATGTACTCATCGGCCCACTGATCGATCCAGACATCCGGGTCGGGTCGCAGCCCACGGAAATACGCCTCGCGGTACACCTCTGCACCGTCAGGAATATCCGTGGGCATAGGTCAACTCGTAGTCAGTGCGTGTTCAAGATCCGCTGAGGACATGCGCTCGGCATCCTCCAACGAGCGACGGATCGCCGCCGTCAGGTGTTTTTCGATTTCCCATGGGTCGGTCATGGAGGCCAGTTCGGGCGCCAGCTGCGGCGGCATGCCCAGCAATTGATCGCGCAACATGCGGCCAGCGTTGTAAGCGCCGGTCTGGACCGCCGTGGCGAACACCAGCGAGCCTTTGGCCTTGTGCAACTCGATCTCGGCGAGCTGTGCCAGGTTGTGTTCGCGCAGGGCACGCGCTTTCTGGAAGTCCGGCAATTGCCCGGCAGGGGTAATCGCTGGCGGCGGCGCAGCCATTGAAGTCGGTTCGACCTGGCTGGACAGCTGGCTGTACACGTCACGCTGCAGCCGATCCTGGTGATGCCGATCAGCAACAGCGGCCTTGCTCGGGTCAGCGGTGTCGCGAATCAACGCTTCGCTGGCTGTGACATCGACCTGTCTACCATCGGCGCTGAGTACCAGACGGTTGTTGTTTTTCAACCAGGTGATGTAACTGGGTGCCCTGCCGATCCGAGCCGCGAAGGCGCTCTTTGACAGGTACATTGGTTCTGTCATAAGCCCTCCTTTTCAACGGCTTTTCAATGCAAACCTTTCAATTTCAATGGATTGAATTTCAGTAAGCTGGCAACCCTGCTGCTAACACTTTCCCGCGGGTTTGCGACCCCGTACCCGTCGAATAACCCCAGGGTCCCCGGTGATTTCATCACTGCCCGCCACCGCTCGGAGGGACCTCGCAGATCCCAGCCCGTTTCGCCAACCACCGAGCGTACAACCCGCTGGCCACATCGGCACCGAGACAAGCCACCACACTCCCAATCGCTGCAGCGGTCATCAGACTGCAACCCAGCGCCGTGGCGAGCAACACCGTTGCCAGACCAAATACCGCCGAAGCACCGAAGCGCAATAGCACCCGCTTGATCAACACCGGCACCGCCATCCCTGCCGCATCAGCGCGCCACATCTCCCCTGTTAAACCGGCGAGCGCCACCAGAATCAGTAGCCAGGTTGGAAGATTGGCCAGCGACTGCTGCATCTCCTGTTCAGTCGACATTCGTTGCCTCCTCGGCAATGGAAGAAATAAACCTATGTCTCGGGCGTAGCTGGCGGCCCAAGCCAGGGCCGGCAGCAAGAATGAAAAACCCCGCCGAAGCGGGGTTAGGTGACCGGCGCAGGGAGGGCCGGGTGAAGCTGCACAGCACGTGCGAGGTCAGCGCCAAGGCGCAAATTCCATATCGTGGGGACTTTTTACCCCCTGAGTACGGAACCGAAAAGAGGTCATTTTCGGTTATCCGACTCGACGCAACTTTGACGCAACTTTGAGGAGACTTTGAGGCAAAACACCCCGACCAGCGGTAAGCCACTTACGGGCGTCAGCGCGCTCGGCCAGCACTTCCAGCAACCGTTCATGCAGACGGTGCACCTGGTCGTAGTAAGTCTGTTTCGCTCTCGACTCCATCCCCAGCAGATGTAACTGCATCAGCCAGGTCGGCGCCGGATCATCGCCGTAACGCAGGCCCGCCAACCGCATAAGCCGATCACCCTGCTCACCCTGACGCCCAATCTCCGATAGAGCAGCGGCGATCTCCTGTGCAACTGCATCAGGCCCTGCTCCAGCGCCGAGGATGACTCGGGACCCGGGCGTGCCGCGTGGTGCGCAGCCACCCCACTCTATGATCGTTGCCATTGGGCTGCCCATGCCGCCGCTTTCGCCATTGAGCCGAAGTTGCTCGCCCCAGTGCTTCAGTAGTACTTCCATTGCCTCGATCATCGCCCTACTCCCCCGAAAACCGAACCCGACACAAAAAGCACCCACCCCGACACAAACCCAACACAAACAAAACCCTTTAAAATCAATAGCTTTAATCGAGTTGTGTTTAGTGTGTTGGGTTTGTTGAGTATTTCCGTTCTCGCATGAAGAAAATAATCAGCCATCAGAAACCGAACATCTAACGTCACGCATGCGCGCATGCGTAGCGAAACCCAACACACCCAACACAAAGCCCGCAAACTGCCGAAATAGAAGGCTCCAATCTGTGTGAGGTATCCGAAATCAACCCAACACATACCCGACACACCCGACACACTTTTAGCTGTAGTCATGCGGCAGCCGCCTTGATGTGGTCCCAACTGTCCACATGCCAGCCTGCCAACTTCGCTTTGGCCCGCCAGTGTTCGACCTGCTTGCCCAGCTCGGCCGCCTTCAGTGATGGGGGTGGGGAAGCGTCCGGATCGACGGGAAAGAAGAACGCGCCAAAGCGCCGGTTGTTACCGTCAGTCCAGGGAATGGCGCGGGTTTTATCGACCTCAGAACTGATGAACAGCGAGAACTTCGTCTGACTCATCACATGCTCTTTGTTGCGCTGGCACCATTCGAGGAACAGCGAATAGAGGTCAGTCGACAAACACGGCCCCCAAAGCCCCTGACCCAACTCGCTGTACCTCCACAGATGCAAGAACGTCTGCCATCCAGCCCGACTCAAGGCCACCAGGCGCTCACGTGCGTCCGTCGATGGCGGTCGCGTCCGCTGGTTGAAGTCGCCCAGATCGACCGACAACAACCAACCGTACAGCGCCGCGACGCCACCCTGTTCCAGCTCCCACCCAATTGCCTTTTGCCGCTCGACCGGCAAGGTTTCCATAGGCCACATCACCAACATCCGCCGGTCACTGTCGCTGATCGGCCACGGCAAAATTTCGTTGCTCAGGAACACCGCGTTCATATGGTTGGCTTCCTCCCAACCGTTGATGAACTTCGATTCCATCCGCACCGTCTTGCCGGTGATCAGGTGCTTGATCTTGCCCACTTGGTTATATCGCTGATCGCGACTCACTACCTCTTCAAACACCGACCACAATTTTCGGCTTTGCCAGGCGTTGAAGTTGCTCTCCAGCTGCGTCTGACCGACCGTGGCCGCGTACTGGCCGTACAACATACCCAGTGCATCCGCGAACAGCAGGCTTTTGCCTGAGCCCTCCATGATCGAGTGCATCAGCACGGCGGTGTCCATCTTGGCGCCCAGGTGTTGCAACGGGTACGCCAGCCAGCGGGTCAACCATTGGTGCGCCGCTTCATCGTGGTTGCACAAAAACGAAATCAGCCAACGCAGATTGGCGCAGGCTTCGTCATCCCTGACCGGTTCGAGCGGTAGGCCATCAAAGGTATTGATGTACACCGCAGGATCCTTGCTCATGGTCGGATCAAACACTATATGTTCGACATCCACAGTGCGCCGCTCACTGCTGTTCAGCCACAGCGGATAAGTGTCGCCCAGCGCCATCTTCACCGCGCCCTCGGCAATACGCCGCTTCTTCTCCCGATCCCAGACGTCCTTGGTGCCGTCGATGTACACGTATCGGTCAGTCGGTGGCATGCCGAACGCACCGCCCTTCTTGCCCGCCATGCGCCGCGTTTGCTCGATGTCGCGGACGTGATCATCCGCAATCAACCGTTTGCCCATGTCATCCAGCCACGCCTTCGCAAGTGGCTTGCCCACCCGAGCTTCAAATGCGGCCTTCTTCATCACCCGCGACTGATCGCAGTCCCACACTTGCGTGGTGCCCTCGACCAGCGCAAAACGCCGCAACAACTGGTCAAGCGTCAGCGACTCCCCCGCGCCCCCGTCAGGAGCTGGAGCGGCCTCGCTGATGTCGTCGTTCGCACAGCTCGGCTCGCTCATCTCATCGGATGGGGACGGGGGAAGATCCCGCGGATCAGGCCGAGATGAACGCTGCATACCCAACATACGCGCGGCATCCTTCACCGCCTTCGACTGGTCGCCGCCGTGCTCGAGTAAACAGAACACCTCGAAGGCGTCATTCTGATGCCCGTTCGCGAGCGGATCGGCACCGTGGTGCGAATAGACCTTGCCCTCACTGATCGTCACGCCGGGCAGCCCAGTGCTGCTCTGCGGGTAAAGCCACTTGCTGCCCCGCTTGATGTAACCGTGGGTACGCAGCAGCTCCTCGATGTCGTGGCAGCGGTTGAACTCATCGATCACCGACGGCTGCTTACCCGCAGCCGGCGCTGAACGCTTATTGACCTTCGCCGGCGGCGCGGTTGCCTTGATCGCCCACGGACACGCTGCCTCTGCGTCACGCTTGAAGATGTCCCAGTTTTGCCAGATAGCCAGCAGGTCGACAGTCAGCGTCGGCAAACCGTCCGTGGCGTTGGGCGGCGTCCGCCAGGTGTAAGGCTTGCCGGTACCCGGATGAATCGAAGGCGGGAACACGTCCTGTACCAGGCCAGCACGCAGTTCGAACACCGTGAAGCGCTTGTACTCTTCGGCCTCCGTGCGCGCCGCAGCTTCCCCGACGCCATCGCCCTGCTCTTTCGCAGCCTTGGCATTGTCCATCAGGCCTTTGTGAATCGAACCGTCAGGGTCTTTTTCATTCGGCCATGAGAGAGAATGCCGGGTCAGCTCAATACCTTCCGGCAGCTTGAACAGCACCCGGAAGCGCGCAGGGTTCCCCACGATGGTCGGGTACACCAACGCCATGGCATCCAGATCGACACCCAGCAGCTCATACAACACATGCCGCGTCCACCGAACGTCGTCGACATCCAGCGAACAGACACGACTCGGCCCAAGTACGACGCCGAGGTTGTGATTAGGGTTTCGTTGCCAGAATGCTTCAGCCGTGGCGGCATCGGTAAAGTAGCCGCCCGGCTTGTTCCACCCCAGACCCTTCGGGGCCTTCTCACCAGGTTCAATGGATACCAGGGCGAGATCAAAAGTGTTGATGTAACGTTTTGCCCAATTGGCGATGGCTATTCCTTTGGCCGGTTCAGTCATCGCCGAGCCTCCCGCAACCCCTGACAGTCAACACAGGTTTGGCAACCCGCAATCGACTGTTGTCGGCGTAACGGGATGGGTTCGTCACAATCCGCGCAAAACTGGGCGCTGACGCGGTTTGATGGCGCAAGGCGACTGCGCTGAAGGGCAACATCGAGCAGGTATTGTGCCTGGTCGTTGGCGCGATCGATTTCGTCAGCCATGGACACGATCCTCCATCGCCTGACGAGCACCCGCCATGATGCCGAGGACTTCGCGGATCACGTCCATACCCTGCTTTTCAAGATCGAGGACTTCGTGAAACTCCCAGACATTGTCGGCAGCACCATCGTGCATCGCGGCCACGAATTCACCGGTTTCACCGAGCAACTTACCGACGGCCTTCAGGGCATCCCGCGTTGCTGGTACTGGTACCGGGCGATACCAGACAGCACCTGCTGGACGCATCAGCGCATCGAGCAAGCGCGAATCGCCAGTGAGTCTGATCAACTCTTCAAGCTCATCAGGGTTCAGCCAGCGGCGCTCCTCATCGAGCTTGAGCTTCTTCTGCAGGGTGTCGTTGTCCAACACCATGTCAAACGCAAGGGCGGTGATTCCGCCCTTGTAGTCACGACCAGCGCGATAAATCGCCTGGCGCAAAGGAAGGACCGGACCTGCGTCCGGCAATAGATCTGTGCGACTCATAACCGTAAATCCCCCGTTTACGGTGTAGCCATAAGACGGGGTAATCCCTATCCTACGACCACGACCGATGTACATTTGCTGTGTGTCGTCGTAGCTGGGTTGGGGGATCTTTGGTGAGAGGCCCCAACCCGGCACCCTTTAAGCAGCTTTGGAACCGCGAAGGTAAGCCCAGTCAATGTCTGCACGGAGTTGCTCGCAAGTGACTGAACCTGCCGACTCTCGCTCGATAGCGACCGCCAAAGCAGCGCCAGCCCGACGGTTGCCGTAAGCGACCTGCTTCAATTGGCCGACTGACGTACCGCAACGGCCCGCGAATGCATCCAGCGCGGCTTTATCAAGACTCTTCAAATACTCGTGCAAGGTCATATGCACCTCCTTCTGAACGCAGAGATTAGCAATTGCTAATGCTTTCAGCAATAGCAAACAGTAATTTACTGTTTGCTAACGGAAAGCGATGATTGGGGAATGGATATAAAGAAGATGCGAATTCAGGTGCTGCGTGACTTGATGGGCGAAAAAACCCAGAAAGAGTTCGCCGACCAATACAACCTAGACGCCTCATACCTGTCGCAATTGCTCAACGGGCATAGATCGCTTGGCGAGAAAGCGGCTGCAAATCTTGAAGCGAAAATTGGTCTTGTCGAGGGCACGCTAACAGCGCCGTCCGTCTCGATGCGTGCTCCCACATCTAGAGCGCCTCAAACACCAGAGAATGAAATCGTCCAAAGCAATGCCGAGTATCTCGGCCCCATTGATGTTTGGGACGATGCTACCCCCTTGGATGATGACGAGGTCTACGTGCCGTTTCTTAAGGAAGTCGAACTATCCGCGGGGAGCGGCCGAACCGCTGTACATCAGTCGCACAAGCAAAAACTTCGCTTCGGTAAAATGACCCTAAGGCGACAAAACGTCCAGGCAAATGAAGCGGTCTGCGTAACTGTTAACGGCAACAGCATGGAACCCGTTCTACCTCACGGAAGCACCGTAGGAGTTGACCAGGGCTGCACAACCATCACCGATGGAAAAATGTACGCGCTGAATCACGGAGGCCAGTTGCGAGTGAAAACGTTGTACCGGCTACCTGGTGGAGGCATCAGGATGCGTAGCTATAACCGGGAAGAGCATCCAGATGAAGAGTACAGTGCGACCGATCTGCTCAAAAACGAAATCATCGTGATCGGCAAAGTCTTCTGGTATTCCGTACTGCTGTAACCGATCGCCTCTTAAAGAACCCGCCACGTGCGGGTTTTTTTTGCACATCGCAAAACTAAATTAGCATCTGCTATTGCATGTTTATTTAGCCATTGCTAATTTTGCACTCGTATCTACCTCTCACCAAAGAGTACGAGCCATGCAAACCACACAGCACAGCAACACCCGCTGCCCCGTTTATCTACACCCGACAGCAGCGACCAACCGCGCTGTCGTAATCGCCATTCAGCAAACGACTGGCCTGCTCGTCATCACCAATGTACGCAGCAAGGCCGCAGCACAGCTCATCGCTAGCGCCGACACTTCCCCATGGGGAGGTGACGCAGCATGAAGCAACTATTGATTGGGCTTGCCGGCCGCGCACGCACCGGCAAATCCACTGCCGCCAATCACCTGGCCAACGTTCACGGCTTCCAGACCTACGCATTCGCAGACCCACTCCGCGAAGGTCTGATGAACATCTTCAACCTGAGTCCGTGCGACTTTGACGACGATCGCAAAGAGCAGCCCATCGGCTGGCTCGGTCGCTCAGCTCGCGAGCTGATGCAGTCCATGGGCACCGAATGGGGCCGCAACATGGTCCACCCAGAGCTGTGGCTGCTACTGGCCGAACAGAACCTCGAATTCCTAGGCCAAGCGCACGACACTGCGACCGGTTTCGTCATCAGTGATCTGCGTTTTGAGAACGAAGCCGACTTTGTCCGCAAGCGTGGCGGCATCGTGATCCACGTCCTTCGACCTGACGCGACAGAGGTCAATCCGCACGTCAGCGAAACGGGCATCGGCATTCAGGACAACGACCTGGTGCTGCACAACGAAGGCGCGCTCGACGACCTTTTCGGACAGCTCGACGAGTTCTTCGGCGCTCTGACGGCCCGCCCTGACAACGCCGCAGCCTGAGGACCGCGCCATGAATCGCACCCTGGACGAGACGGCAGCCGTACTCGGCCTCAAGCCCCGCGCCTTCCGCACCAGGTTGCGGGAGCTGGGAATCCTCACCAACAACGGCGAGCTCGCTAGCAAACACCGCGATCGCGGTTACCTGTTCTCCGACCCACGCAGTACCTGGGTCCGTGCCATCAAGCAGCACCGCCACTACGCGGTGGTGATGGTGAAAGAAGCAGGCGTTGAGTGGGTCGCCAAGAAACTGAACATCACCATTACGCACAAGGACGCCGCAGCATGAGCCAGAACGCCATTACCCAAGCCATCGGCGCACTGAAGCTGGTTCCGATGTTTCTCAACCATCCGACCGTCATCAGCCGCGCCACGCTAATAGGCGCGTCAGCCGAAGCGGTACAGCTTTTGGAGTCGCTGCCACCGGTCAGCGCTGAGCTGGCTGAGGTATTCCGCTGTGTCGACGCAGTCATTGGCGAGGGGCAAATCGCTTACGTCACGCCGACTAAATCGCCGGAGTACCCCTACGGCGCCGTCGTCGCCGACCAACGCGGCAACGTGTGCGCGGCAGCAATGGGCAAAAGCAAAGAAGGCCTCGCCGAACTGATCCGCCTCAAGTTGCTGCCCCCATCGGAGGGGTTCGGGGAGGACGCGGCATGAGCAACACCCTCGACCAACTTCGGCGCCAGTTCGCGACACCTTGCCCGACACTCGCAGTCGTTCGCGAGCACTACTTCTCGCACATCCGCACCGATCGCTACCTGCTGGCCGAGATCAAAGCCGGCCGAATCGCGCTGGTTGTGAATCGGCTACACGGGTCCGCTCGCGCGCAGCGGGTGGTGTACCTGCACGACCTGGCTGACTTTCTCGACGCGCAAGCAGCGAAGCAAGCAGCCTGATTCACGGTGGTCCCTACCGTCCAGGGGCAAACAACTCGTACTCAAGAAGGCACAGCACATGAAAGCCACGGACACGAACGACTTCTTTAACTCGCTCAATGCAGGCGTCTTCGCTCAGCAAATTGGCCAAGCCCTTTCAAACGTCGCCGCCGGGGTCATCGACTATGGCAAAGCGGGCGAAGTGAAAATCACGCTGAAGATGAAGCAGATCGGCCAGAGCAATCAGGTCGCAATCAGCCATACCCTGGACTTCGCCCAGCCCACCAAACGCGGCAAGTTGCGTGAAGACTCAACACTGGACACTCCGCTGTACCTCACGCCTCAAGGGTTGACCCTATTCCAGAACGACCCGACTTCGCAGCTCTTCAAGAGCGAAGACACCCCAGTAGTCCCTCGCTAAAAGCATCACCAAGACGCCGCACCAAAGTCCTCTCACCAAAAAGGAAGCATCAATGCCACTCGCTAAAGACACACTCGAACTGATCGTCGCCCAAGCACATGCCGCTAGCGCCCTTCCCGCAACGCTCATTCCTGTAACCGCGCTGCCGGACAATGTTCAAATCCATAACCTTGAAAAGTACCAGGCGCTGCGCTCTCGTTTCCGCGGTGCGCTGCACACCAATAGCTTGCGCGACTTTGCTGAGTACACGATCTCGCGCACCGGCCCTACCGCCAAAGGTTTCGTCGATCAGGACGACATGAGCTGCAAGATCTTTTTCAACCTAGGCGATGACACTGCACCGGGCCATGCAGATGACGTGGCAACACTGAAGCTTAAGCCGACCGCAGCCTACAAAGCACTCCAGCAAATCGCCGGTAAGAAACTCAGCCAGCGCGACCTGGCAGAGTGGATCGAAGACTGGCACCTCAGCCTTGTCGCAAGCAAGGAAGGTGGTGGCACCATGCCCATCAGTGCAGCCATCGCCAGCGTGCGCAACATCACCATCGAAGCCCGCAGCTCGGCCACCAGCAGCGAACACAACTTCGGTGCCTCCCGCAGCGCAATGGATAGCATCGAAGCCGCCAGCGCCGAGAGCCGTATCGAAGCGCTGTTCTTCGAGCTGGTCCCGTACGAAGGCCTGGGCACCCGAGTATTCAACCTGAAGCTCAGCATCCTAACCGGCGATGACAAACCAACCCTCAAACTCCGCTGGGCAGGCGAAGAACAGCAGGTCGAAGAAATCGCACAGGAGTTCAAAACGACACTCGCCAAAGAAGTCGGCGGCGCCGCCACGCTGACCCTGGGCACCTTCAGCGCGTAATCAGTCAACCCAAGTAGCAACACCCCGTCGCCGGCCTCTCACCAAACGATCCCGACGGCGGGCTATACCGAGGTACACAGCATATGACCGCAATTCAGATTTGCGCACTGATCGCTCTGATCGTACTTGTTGGCCTTACCTATTGGGCAGGCTATCGCGGCGGCCTGATCGATGGCCGCATCGAAGGTATCGACGAAGGCGCCAACATTCAGCGTGCTGAAAGTGCAAAAAACATCCGCGAGCTCGAAGCATCCCTTAGGTTCATTCGCGCCGATCACCAAAACCTTGCCCAGCATTGCAAAAAGCTCCAGAGCAATGAAGCTCTCCGCGAAGAACATCACCAGACGCTGCTTGAAATCGCCGAAATCCTTCGAATTGCAGCGGAAACCTTCAGCGCGTTTAAGACAGGTAAGAAACTGGAAAGGGACTCTCTTCGTCTGAAAGATAAGGCGGCGGCCATTGCAGTAAATTTGAAACCACCCGCGCAGGAGGAGGTGGCATGACAGCCCTGCGCCGGATAGTTCGACTACGCGCCGGGCAAATGCCGCCCTTGGACCTGGCCACGATCTGCGACAAATGCAACAAGTCGCGCGCACACGGCAACCACCAAAAATTCAGCAAACAGCGCCAGGCCGAAGGCATCGCCCGGCGCGCGGGGGAGCAAGCGCCATGAGCCTTCCACGCTGGGTAATGATCAATCGCGCATCCGAACTGACCGGCTATAGCGAAGACGCCATTCGTCACAAAGTGAAGAACGGCACTTGGGCCCAAGGCCGCATCTGGCGCAAAACGCCAGACGGCCGCATTGCAATCAATATGACGGAGTATGACAAGTGGGCCGAGAGCGCACCGCAGGAAGCGGCCTAGAAGCAGAGTTGGCCAAACACAAAGGGATCGAAATACACGGCGGCTACATACGCATCGTGTTCATGTGGCGGCGAATCCGCTGCCGTGAATCCCTTGGTCTCCCTGTCACCAAAGCCAATATCAAACACGCCGCCCTACTCCGGGCGGCAATCACTCACGAAATCAAGACGGGTCGTTTTGATTACAGTCGCCACTTTCCCGATTCGAAGAACGCGACCACCTACAGCAATGTAAAGGACGAGCGCCTGGTAGCGCTGATGACCCGGTACAAACCACTGAAGGCTGTCGATCTCACCCCGATGACCGAAGAAAAGTACGGCTATGCGTTGGACATCTGCACCGAACTGCTTGGACCAGAACGTTTGGCTGGAATCCTCCTACCTGAAGACGTTCAACGACTCCGCTCGCAATTGATAGCCAATCGGGCGCCATCAACAGCGAACCATTATCTGGCCACGTTCGCTGGCTTTTTGGCATGGTGCGAAAACAACAACTACTGCCGCAAAGGACTGTCCGCTGCCTGCGTAAGATTCGCGATGACGGACCGCGAGCCGGACCCGTTGACCAAAGATGAGTTCGAACAGCTAATTAACAAGGGCTGCCTTCACGTGCAGGACTCCGCGGCGGTAACCCTCGCGGTCTACACTGGCCTTCGCCCAGGCGAGTTGTGCGCGCTGGCTGTCGAAGATATCGACCTAATCGCAGGCCAGATCAACATCACCAGGGCAATCACAGCAGACGGCACATTCAAAGTACCTAAGACTGGAAAACCTCGGGCAGTGCTTCTGATGCCACCCGCTGTCGAAGCCTGCAAAACGTTAATGGAGTTGGTGGCTGGCCACGAACCGAGGAAGATCGAGGTGTACATGAACCGTCATGAAAGCCGTATCGAAACGGTCACCCCAATGCTGTCCCCGACAACACAAGCCAGAAAGAAGATCATTAATCATTGGTTTATTCCCACTTCATGGAATACGAAGTGGGCAGCCATCCAGAAGCGGTCCTGCATTCGCCCGCGCCGCCCATACCAAACCCGACACACTTACGCCTGCTGGTGTCTAACAGCAAGGGGAAACCTTGCTTTCATTGCAAAACAGATGGGTCACAAAGACTTCACCATGTTGGTGGAAGTCTATGCGAAGTGGATGGATGATGAGTCCCCCAGAGAACTACAAAATATCTGGGAGAGCATCAACAGAACAAAAACTAGTTAGTCTTATATGAACTGCCCGGAATAAGAAATTCGATCGCCCTCAACTGATATCTGACTGCCGTATGTTGAAGCGTTAAATCCTGCAAAACACGATGCATCAACTCACGATCAGAAGATGAACTTTCAACCTCAGAACCCAATTGATTTATCGTAGAAGATAGCCTGATGGTGTGAGGCGATTCAACACCATTATTAGCAGCCAATGAATTCGTGTATCGCACGAGCGTTTCCTGACGCTCGTGCGTCTTTCGTTCAACAGCAAAGTCCAGCAGCTCTATTTGTACCTGCTGCGCACTGATCTGCTTTTCTAAAATATCGAGCTTTGCTAACAAGTCCTGCCTGTCGCCTTCTGAATAAGCGAAATCCATGAGAAAGTTCTGCTTGCCCCCCTGATTTGTCAGCCACTGAATAGCTGCCAAGTCCTCAGCACGAACATCTACAATTTCATCAATAGCACTTTGAGATGTTGCCCTATCAAGATATTCGTTAGCACGCTCCATGAATTTCTCAGGAAGATACATATAAAAATTCTGACCTACTTCCTTAACAAACTCATCCACCAACTGCGGGTGTGGCTCCAATGGCTTACCGCTATAGATACTCCACCAATCCTCTTTACTATCACCGGTTACGAAAATAACAGGCAAGCCATCTGCTTTAGCCTTCGCTAAAGTTTGCCTCCAAACGATATAATCCCCGTAAGGCTTTAGCTTATCCGCAGCGAGATCAGAGTCACCGCCTTTCTTCGCATCCTTATAACCAGGGGGAGTTTTCTGCAAATACCTCAAAGGCCCAGTTAGCAGAACGTCAGCCACTTCTTCCTCTGTCAAACTTTCACCGACACGCCCATCAAGCAATTTCTCAAGCCCAGCTTTTACATCATCAACCTCTATCTTTTGCAAGTACACTTTCTTGTTTGAACCCAAGTCTTCTACTACTTTTTCAAACGAAACTATTGCCGCCTTTAAAGTTTCGTCCTGCACAAACGGATGCTGCTTAGGGTTTTCAAATGAGCGCCTAAGATCCTCTACACTTTTAACAGCATCATCATAAACCTTAACTTGCTGACCAATAACACTTACTCTATTCACCAAGTATTCACTTGCAACCTGATGTGGAACCCACAGCCTATCATTTAGAAGTTTGAATATTTCAAAAAGCTCGGAGCGAGTTTCGTTCGAATACCGATATAGACTTAGCAACACATTGGCATCTAAAACAAAAAGGCAACGTCCCCAAATATCATTCAAAATATCGGGATCATTCGAAAAATACCCCGGAAACATTTTTTTCATTTTCTACCCTTCCGATGAGTGATCGTCCCTCGCTCCCGCAGAGCCACTGGATCGTCTCCCATGTTACCCTCACTCGCACAGAATAGCGTTGCAGCTGTGCGGCTTTCTAACAGCCAATCCATCCCGCTGTGAAATGCCCCATTTTTGCCCCACACCTTTTATCGAATATCGCTAAGCCACTGATGAATAAAGCAATTTCTGATTTATCCACCCACACCCCGATGATGCAGCAGTACTGGCGCCTGAAAAACCAGCACCCGGACCAGCTGATGTTCTACCGCATGGGCGACTTCTACGAGATCTTCTATGAAGACGCGAAGAAGGCCGCCAAGTTGCTGGACATCACCCTGACCGCTCGCGGGCAGTCGGCTGGACAGGCGATTCCGATGTGCGGGATTCCTTACCATGCCGCCGAGGGTTATCTGGCAAAACTGGTGAAGCTGGGCGAGTCGGTAGTGATCTGCGAGCAGGTCGGCGACCCGGCCACCAGCAAAGGGCCGGTGGAGCGACAAGTGGTGCGCATCATCACGCCGGGTACGGTGAGTGACGAGGCGCTGCTCGACGAACGCCGCGACAACCTGATCGCCGCCGTCCTGGGCGATGAGCGCCTGTTCGGCCTGGCGGTGCTGGACATCACCAGCGGCAACTTCAGCGTGCTGGAAATCAAGGGTTGGGAAAATCTGCTGGCGGAGCTGGAGCGGGTCAACCCGGTGGAACTGCTGATCCCGGATGACTGGCCCAAGGACTTGCCGGCGGAAAAACGTCGCGGTGTGCGTCGCCGTGCACCGTGGGATTTCGAGCGCGACTCGGCGCTCAAAAGCCTGTGCCAGCAATTCTCGACCCAGGATCTCAAGGGCTTTGGCTGCGAGAACCTGACCCTGGCGATCGGCGCTGCCGGTTGCCTGCTGGCCTATGCCAAGGAAACCCAACGCACCGCCCTGCCCCATTTGCGCAGCCTGCGGCATGAACGCCTGGACGACACCGTGGTGCTCGATGGCGCCAGCCGTCGCAACCTGGAACTCGACACCAACCTGGCCGGGGGGCGCGACAACACCCTGCAATCGGTGGTGGACCGTTGCCAGACCGCCATGGGCAGCCGCCTGCTGACCCGCTGGCTGAATCGCCCGTTGCGCGATTTGACGGTGCTGTTGGCGCGTCAGACCTCGATCACTTGCCTGCTCGACGGTTACCGTTTCGAAAGACTGCAACCGCAGCTCAAGGAAATCGGCGACATCGAGCGGATTCTTGCGCGGATCGGCCTGCGCAATGCCCGCCCGCGCGACCTCGCCCGCTTGCGTGACGCCCTCGGCGCACTGCCGGAACTGCAAGTGGCGATGACGGAGCTCGAAGCCCCGCATCTCCAGCAACTCGCCACCATCACCAGCACCTACCCGGAACTGGCGGCACTCCTGGAAAAAGCCATCATCGACAACCCGCCCGCGGTCATTCGTGACGGCGGCGTACTGAAAACCGGCTACGACAGTGAACTAGACGAACTGCAGTCGCTGAGCGAAAACGCCGGACAGTTCCTGATCGACCTCGAGGCGCGGGAAAAGGCTCGCACCGGCCTGTCGCACCTGAAGGTTGGTTACAACCGCATCCACGGCTACTTCATCGAACTGCCAAGCAAGCAGGCGGAATCGGCACCGGCCGACTACATTCGCCGCCAGACGCTCAAAGGTGCCGAGCGCTTCATTACACCGGAACTCAAAGCGTTCGAAGACAAGGCATTGTCGGCCAAGAGCCGTGCCCTGGCCCGCGAGAAGATGCTTTACGAAGCGCTGCTCGAAGATCTGATCGCCCAATTGCCACCCTTGCAGGACACCGCCGGCGCCCTGGCCGAACTGGACGTCTTGAGCAACCTGGCCGAACGTGCGCTGAACCTCGACCTGAACTGCCCGCAGTTCGTCAGCGAACCGTGCATGCGCATCAGCCAGGGTCGTCACCCGGTGGTCGAACAAGTGCTGACCACGCCGTTCGTGGCCAACGACCTGAGCCTGGACGACAACACCCGCATGCTGGTGATCACCGGTCCGAACATGGGCGGTAAATCCACCTACATGCGTCAGACCGCATTGATTGTGCTGCTGGCGCACATCGGCAGCTTCGTGCCTGCGGCCAGTTGCCAATTGTCGCTGGTCGACCGCATCTTCACCCGGATCGGTTCCAGCGATGACCTGGCCGGTGGGCGTTCGACCTTCATGGTTGAAATGAGCGAAACCGCAAACATTCTGCACAATGCCACCGAGCGCAGCCTGGTGCTGATGGACGAAGTCGGGCGCGGCACCAGCACCTTCGACGGTCTGTCCCTGGCATGGGCGGCAGCCGAGCGCCTCGCGCATCTGCGTGCCTACACACTGTTCGCCACCCACTATTTTGAGCTGACCGTCCTGCCGGAAGCCCAGCCGCTGGTGGCCAACGTGCACCTCAATGCCACCGAGCACAACGAACGCATCGTGTTCCTGCACCACGTGCTGCCTGGACCTGCCAGCCAGAGTTATGGCCTGGCCGTTGCGCAGCTGGCGGGCGTACCGAGTGAAGTCATCACCCGTGCTCGTGAGCATTTGAGCCGCCTGGAAGACACCGCCCTACCCCATGAAACACCCGCACCGGCCAAAGGCAAACCGGCTGCGCCGCTGCAAAGCGATCTGTTTGCCAGCTTGCCGCACCCGGTACTGGATGACCTGGCCAAACTGGATCTGGACGACATGACGCCACGTCGTGCTCTCGAAATGCTCTATACACTAAAGACACGGATCTAACACAGCGGCCTGCAAGCTGTTAGAATCTCGCGCGGTTTGGGATGCTGCTGGCTAATAGCCTGGCCAGCAGACTATCGCTCCCGAACCTGGCGACCCCTACGAAAAGGGGCGCAGCAAGCCGCGCCTGAGGAGAAAATTAGAAATGACCTTCGTCGTCACCGACAACTGCATCAAGTGCAAGTACACCGACTGCGTAGAAGTCTGTCCGGTGGACTGCTTTTACGAAGGCCCGAATTTCCTGGTGATCCACCCGGATGAGTGCATCGATTGCGCACTGTGCGAACCTGAATGCCCTGCCACGGCTATCTTCTCCGAAGATGAAGTTCCGGCCGGCATGGAGAATTTCATCGCGCTGAACGCTGAGTTGGCTGAAATCTGGCCGAACATCACCGAACGTAAAGATCCGCTGCCCGACGCTGAAGAGTGGGACGGCAAGCCAGGCAAGATCGCAGACCTCGAACGCTGATTACCCCCCGCGTTCCTGTAAAAGGCCCCAAAAGGGCCTTTTTGCTTTTCTGCAGGCAAAAAAAGGGGCGGTTTGACCCGCCCACATTTTTTCCCTATTCCCTGTGTTCCTTTTCATCGTCCTGATGAATCGCGTCCTGCGATGTCCATTTCCCTCATCCATGAAGGACGTGTCTATCCGTCGACACAACCTGAATATTAGAGTTTTTCCCCCGGAGATCAACCGCCCCTTGGCGCGAATTCCAGCTGTCACACTTCATCAACAATAAAAAATAGCCATATAAATCATAAAGATAAATGACGGTAGAGTTCAGTATGGACGATTGCCAGGGTGTAAAAATAACGAACACTTACGCAAGTGTAAGCCTGGACTTACAGCACGAAACCAAAATCCCGAGTGGACTCGATCTCCTGCGCACCAATAAAAAACCCCGAACCAGTCGGGGTTTTTCATGCCATCGCAGTGAGCGTCTTATTGGAACAGCGACTCGCTCGACAGACCATTTTTTTCCAGGATCTCGCGCAGCCGCTTCAAGCCTTCCACCTGAATCTGTCTGACCCGCTCACGGGTCAGGCCGATTTCCAGGCCTACGTCTTCAAGGGTGCTGCTTTCATGACCGCGCAGGCCGAAGCGGCGTACCACCACTTCGCGTTGCTTGTCGGTCAGCTCCGAGAGCCATTGATCGATGCTCTGGGACAGGTCGTCGTCCTGCAACAGTTCGCATGGATCGGTTGGACGGTCGTCAGTCAGGGTATCGAGCAGGGTTTTATCCGAGTCCGGACCCAGCGAGACGTCGACCGAAGAAACCCGTTCGTTCAGGCCGAGCATACGCTTGACCTCTCCCACCGGCTTTTCCAGCAGGTTGGCGATTTCTTCGGGTGAGGGTTCATGGTCGAGTTTTTGTGTCAGCTCCCGCGCCGCCCGCAGGTACACGTTCAGCTCTTTGACCACATGGATCGGCAACCGGATGGTCCGGGTCTGATTCATGATTGCGCGTTCGATGGTCTGGCGAATCCACCAGGTCGCGTAGGTCGAGAAGCGGAAACCGCGTTCCGGATCGAACTTCTCCACCGCCCGGATCAAGCCGAGGTTGCCCTCTTCGATCAGGTCCAGCAGCGACAGCCCACGATTGACGTAGCGTCGGGCGATTTTCACCACCAGTCGCAGGTTGCTTTCAATCATGCGCTTGCGCCCGGCCGGATCGCCACTTTGCGACAGGCGCGCAAAATGAACTTCTTCTTCGGGTGACAGCAGGGGAGAGAAACCAATTTCATTGAGATACAGCTGCGTGGCATCAAGTGCCCGCGTGTAGTCAATGTACTTGTGTTGTTTCAACGATGCGGAGTGTTTGGATTTGGCACGAACGGAAGGTGGAGTCGCCCCTTCATCATTCGACATCGAATCCATATCGATGCTGCTCTCCATCAGGAGAACCTCATCGTCGATGTCAAACTCCGGCACTTCTTTACTGAGAGCCATTGTTATAGTCCTTTGGTGAGTTCGACCTCAAGCTCAAGCGGCGCCTTTCTCCCTGGCAACGCTGGAGCCTGTTCCCCTCTACGCGACGGAACAGGCTGGTAAGCGATCAACGACGTGGCAGGAATTGCAGCGGATCTACAGGTTTACCCTGGCGGCGAATCTCAAAATGCAGTTTCACCCGGTCTGTACCCGTTGACCCCATTTCGGCAATTGTCTGTCCGACCTTGACCTGCTGCCCCTCCCGAACCAACAGCCTGCGGTTATGTCCGTAGGCGCTTACGTAGGTTTCACTGTGTTTGATGATCACTAATTCGCCGTAGCCCCTTAAGCCACTCCCGGCATATACCACCGTCCCATCAGACGCAGCTAAAACAGGCTGTCCCAAATCTCCGGCGATATCAATTCCTTTATTCAAACTACCGTTTGAAGAGAATTTCCCGATAAGAATGCCATTAGATGGCCATCCCCAGCCGGTCGGGGCTGGCCCGGGAGGGGGCAATGGCGCGGGGGCAGGCTTGCTCGCGACGGACGGTACAGCCGTCGTCGTGCTGGTGGTCGTACCGTTTGCCGAACGACGGATGACCGTGGTTTTACTCGACGACGAAGGTGTTGAACTGGACGAACTGACCACAGCCGTCGACGTTGAATCGGTACGACCATCAAAGCGAATCGTCTGACCCGGACGAATGGTGTAAGGCGCAGGAATGTTGTTGCGCGCCGCCAGGGCCTTGTAGTCCCAACCATAACGGAAGGCAATGGAGAACAGGGTGTCCTTGGGCCGAACGACGTATTGTCCGGTGGTCACGACCGGGCGCTGAGGCGCGGCATTGTTGCGATCCACGACACGAACATCGCTGGACTTGTTGCTGGAACAACCGACCAGCAAGGTGCTCAAGACAAGGCCAGTCACCAGGCGCTGAAAGCTCGTTTTACTCATTCGCTGCGCAATGACTGTGAGACTCACCCGCCGCTCCCTCTGTGGTGGCTGAAAATGTGAAATGCCGGAGTCCGGCGATAAACTGTCGCAAGTATAACGGGCCGTGCACGCTTTACCTTTAATGTGATGAGTCGGTGTCGCGCACACGTTTGCTGCCTGACGATGAATCCCGTTTAACCACACGATGCCGCTGTAAGACAAAGGCAATCGCAGAGAATTCAGCGTGCCGAAACAAATGCTCAGGCCAGTGGCCCATTGAGCAATGGCACGAAGCGTACAGCCCCCAGAACATGCCTGGAAAACCCCTGTTCCTCGCGAATGATCAGCATCAATTGCTGGACTTCTCCGGACCCGACAGGGATCACCATGCGGCCTCCCGGCGCCAACTGGTCAAGCAATGCCTGGGGCACATCGGTCGCCACGGCGGTGACGATAATCCCGTTGTACGGCGCCAGTGCCGGCCAGCCCTCCCAGCCATCGCCCCAGCGGAACACCACGTTGCGCAGGTTCAGCTCGACCAGACGTTCCTTCGCACGATCCTGCAAAACCTTGATGCGCTCGACCGAGAACACACGCTCGACGAGTTGCGACAGCACCGCCGTCTGATAACCCGAGCCGGTGCCGATCTCCAGCACCTTGTCGAGGGGACCGGCCTCCAGCAGCAGCTCGCTCATGCGTGCCACCATATATGGCTGGGAGATAGTCTGGTTATTGCCGATCGGCAGCGCCGTGTCTTCATAAGCACGATGCGCCAACGCTTCGTCGACGAACAGGTGGCGAGGGGTCCGGCGAATGACCTCCAGCACCCTGGCGTTGCAGATGCCCTCTTCGTACAGGCGCTGGATGAGCCGCTCCCGGGTTCGCTGGGATGTCATGCCAATGCCGCGACGCAGCATATCGTCTTGTTCGCGACCCATCAGCGCAGCCCCTCCAGCCAGCCGTCCAGACTTCTGAAGGCATCATTGAAGGTGCGATCCAGCTGCAACGGCGTGATCGAAACATAACCCTGCATCACTGCATGGAAATCGGTACCCGGGCCACCGTCTTCGGCATCCCCGGCCGCCGCGATCCAGTAACCGGACTTGCCCCGCGGATCCACCACTTTCATCGGTGCCGCGGCACGGGCGCGATGACCCAAGCGGGTAAGCTGGATACCGCGGATATGGTCCAGCGGCAAATTGGGAATGTTCACGTTCAGTACCGTACGCGGTGGCAGATCCAGGTCAGCATGGGCTTCGACCAGTTTGCGCGCGAAATAGGCAGCTGTGGGAAGGTTCTCTACCTGGCGTGAGACCAGCGAAAAGGCAAACGAAGGGTGTTTCAGGAAACGCCCCTCAAGGGCCGCCGCCACCGTACCGGAATACAGGACATCGTCCCCCAGGTTCGCCCCCAGGTTGATACCGGATACCACCATGTCCGCTTCGCGTTCCAGCAGGCCGTTGAGGCCCAGGTGCACGCAATCGGTGGGTGTGCCGTTGAGGCTGATAAAGCCGTTGGCCAGGGTTTGCGGGTGCAACGGACGGTCGAGCGTCAGCGAACTGCTGGCGCCGCTTTTGTCCTGGTCCGGGGCGATAACCACGCATTCGGTGTAATCCGCCAGCGCAGCATAAAGCGCGGCGAGACCGGGTGCGGTTACCCCATCGTCGTTAGAAATCAGAATACGCATGGGCTGTCCGTCTGCCCCACCGGCACCAGATCAACAAGCTCACGCACCAATACGGTGGCGAAGCATCCGGCCGGCAGGATGAATTCCAGTTGCAGAATGTCAGGCTCGGGATAATGCCACGTCAACCCGCCAATGGGCAGCCGCAGGATGCGACGTTCGTGGCTCATACCGGCGTTGATCAACCAATCACGCAAATCCGCTTCGCGTGCAGCGATGGCCTGCTCCAGTTCATGGACAACGCCCGAGGCCGGCGAGTCACCTTCGCCCCACTGCGGACCGGTCGGGTGCAGATCGAGAATCGCCAGGCGCGGGTCGCTGCACTCGGCTTCGCCTGCCGGGAAAAAGCTGCGGCTGTCGGTGAACGCAAGCAGATCGCCCACCTGGGCACGCTGCCAGGTGCCATCGGCGACACGTGCAGCCAGCACCTGATTGAACAGAAAACTGCGCGCCGTGGAAAGCAGCCGTGAGCGTACGTTGCGCTGCTCCGGCAAGGCCTTGCGCGCGGCCCAGGCGCGTGCGTCGACGACGTTGCCGCCGTCATGGCCGAACCGCTGGGCGCCGAAATAATTGGGGATGCCTTGTTTGGCGATCAGTTGCAGGCGCTCTTCAATCGCAGTCTTGTCACCGGCAAATTGCGTCAGGCGCAATGTGAAGCCGTTGGCCGAGTGCGCACCGCGTTGCAACTTGCGCTTGTGGCGGGCAGTCTTGAGGATTTTCAGCGTATCGTTTTGCGCAGCCGACAGATCAGGGTCGGCCTTGCCCGGCAGTTGCACGCTGAACCACTGGCGAGTCAACGCCTGACGATCCTTGAGCCCGGCATAGCTGACGGTGCGCAATGGCACACCGGCTGCCTTGGCAATCCGCCGTGCCGCTTCCTCTGTATTCAGACCGCGCTTTTCCACCCAGATCCACAGGTGTTCGCCTTCGCCACTCAGGGGGATGTCGAGGACTTCGTCGACCTGGAAATCTTCGGCTATGGCTTTCAGTACCGCGGTGCCGAGGGGCTCACCATAGGCCCGCGGGCCGAGCAGTTGCGACTCGTTCATGCGCGCAGCAACAAGGCAACGGAGTGCACGGCAATGCCTTCTTCGCGACCGACAAAGCCGAGCTTTTCGGTGGTGGTAGCTTTCACGTTCACTTGATCCAACTCTACTTGAAGATCCGCGGCAATCAGCGCGCGCATCGATTCGATATGCGGGGCCATTTTCGGCGCCTGGGCGACGATGGTGTTATCGACGTTGCCGACTTTCCAGCCTTTGGCATGGACCAGCGCGACGACGTGACGCAACAATGCACGGCTGTCGGCGCCCTTGAATTGCGGGTCGGTATCCGGGAAATGCTTGCCGATGTCGCCCAGCGCCGCGGCGCCGAGCAAAGCATCGCTCAAGGCGTGCAAGAGGACGTCACCGTCAGAGTGAGCGAGCAGTCCGAAGCTGTGTGCAATACGCACGCCGCCCAGAGTGATGAAATCGCCTTCAGCGAAACGGTGCACATCATAGCCGTGGCCAATACGCATAAAAAAACGCCCCGATTTTTGTCAGGGCGTGATTCTACCTGCATTAGACGCCTAGAGCGCGTCCGTGATGCTGCAAGTGGTCGTCGATAAAACTGGCGATGAAGAAATAGCTGTGGTCATAGCCCGGCTGCAGACGCAACGTCAGCGGATGACCGGCCAGTTTGGCCGCCTGTTGCAAGGCATCCGGCTTGAGCTGATTGGCGAGGAAATCGTCGCGATCGCCTTGGTCGACCAGCAGTGGCAGCTTTTCATCGGCCTCGGCAATCAACGCGCAGGCATCCCATTCGCGCCATTTCGAACGGTCCTCTCCCAGATAGCGAGAGAAGGCTTTGTGCCCCCACGGGCAATCCATCGGATTGTTGATGGGCGAGAACGCCGACACCGACAGATAACGCCCCGGATTGCGCAATGCGCAGACCAGCGCGCCGTGGCCACCCATGGAGTGACCACTGATACCGCGCTTGTCCGACGCCGGGAAATGGGCTTCGACCAAAGCCGGCAATTCCTGCACGACATAGTCATGCATCCGATAGTGGCGCGACCAGGGTTCCTGGGTGGCATTGACATAAAACCCGGCGCCGATGCCGAAGTCCCAGGCGCCATCCGGATCGCCCGGCACATCAGGACCGCGAGGGCTGGTGTCCGGTGCGACGATGATCAGCCCCAACTCGGCGGCCATGCGCATGGCACCGGCCTTTTGCATGAAATTCTCGTCGGTGCAGGTCAGACCGGACAACCAGTACAACACCGGCAGCTTGCCGCCCTGCTCCGCCTGCGGCGGCAGGTAGACGGCGAACACCATGTCGCAGCCGAGCACTTCCGAGCGATGGCGATAGCGTTTGTGCCAGCCGCCGAAGCTTTTCTGACAAGAGATGTTTTCCAGGCTCATGGCAGACCTCAGAAATGGATGACGGAGCGGATGCTTTTTCCTTCATGCATCAGGTCAAACGCCTTGTTGATATCTTCCAGGCCCATGGTGTGGGTAATGAAGGTATCCAGCGGAATCTCCCCGGACTCGGCCATTTCCACATAGCTTGGCAACTCGGTACGGCCGCGCACGCCGCCGAACGCCGAACCGCGCCAGACGCGGCCGGTGACCAGCTGGAACGGACGGGTCGAGATTTCCTGCCCGGCACCGGCGACGCCGATGATGATCGATTCGCCCCAGCCCTTGTGGCAGCACTCCAGCGCCGCGCGCATCAGCTGCACATTGCCGATGCACTCGAAGGAAAAGTCGACGCCGCCATCGGTCATGTCGACGATGACTTCCTGGATCGGGCGATCGAAGTCTTTCGGATTTACACAATCGGTAGCGCCCAATTGCTTGGCGATCTCGAACTTGGCCGGGTTGATGTCGATGGCGATGATGCGAGCTGCCTTGGCTTTTACGGCGCCGATGACAGCCGACAGACCGATGCCGCCAAGGCCGAAAATAGCCACGGTATCACCCGGTTTCACCTTGGCCGTGTTGAGTACCGCGCCGATACCGGTGGTGACGCCGCAGCCCAGCAGGCAGACTTTTTCCAGTGGTGCTTCTTTAGGAATCCTGGCGACGGAGATTTCTGGCAGCACGGTGTATTCGGAAAAAGTCGAGGTACCCATGTAGTGGAAAATCGTTTCGCCTTTGTAGGAAAAACGCGAAGTGCCATCCGGCATCAGGCCTTTACCCTGGGTCGCACGAATCGCCTGGCAGAGGTTGGTTTTGCCCGACAGACAGAATTTGCACTTGCCGCATTCCGGGGTGTACAGCGGGATCACATGGTCGCCCACCGCAAGGGAAGTCACTCCCTCGCCAATCGCTTCCACGATCGCACCGCCTTCATGGCCGAGGATCGACGGGAAGATGCCTTCCGGATCAGCACCAGACAGTGTGTAGGCATCGGTATGGCAAACACCGGAGGCCACCACACGCAGCAATACTTCACCGGCCTTGGGCATGGCGACATCGACTTCAACGATTTCGAGGGGTTTCTTGGCCTCGAAGGCAACGGCGGCGCGCGACTTGATCATGGTGACTCTCCAGTGAAGAAAACGAGACAGGAAGTGTAATACAGAGCCTTACAGTGAATAATCCAGACAAAAGCAAAACATTATTGCTGCATAGGGATAATCATCCATGTCCGAAAACCGCTGGGAAGGGATCGACGAGTTTGTCGCCGTGGCCGAATGCAGCCAGTTCACCGCTGCTGCGCAACGCCTGGGGGTTTCTTCCTCCCATATCAGTCGACAAATCGTACGCCTCGAAGAGCGCCTGCAAACCCGCTTGCTCTATCGTAGTACGCGCCGGGTCACGCTGACCGAAGCCGGGCAAACCTTCCTGCAACATTGCCAGCGTTTGCAGGACGGCCGCGAAGAGGCATTGCGAGCGGTGGGCGACCTGACCAGCGAACCCAAGGGCATGCTGCGCATGACCTGCGCCGTGGCTTACGGTGAGCGCTTCATCGTGCCGCTGGTGACCCGCTTCATGGGGCTGTATCCGCAACTGCGCATCGACATCGAACTGACCAATCGCCAGCTTGACCTGGTGCACGAAGGCCTCGACCTGGCGATTCGCCTCGGGCGCTTGCAGGATTCACGGCTCGTCGCCACCCGCCTCGCTCCGCGACGCATGTTTCTCTGTGCATCACCCTCCTACCTTGAACGTTACGGTCGTCCGCATAGCCTGTCAGAGCTGAGCCGCCACAACTGCCTCATCGGCAGCTCGGACCTCTGGCAACTGGAACAGAACGGGCGGGAGTTTTCGCAAAGGGTGCAGGGAAACTGGCGCTGCAACAGTGGGCAAGCCGTGCTGGATGCTGCGCTACAGGGCGTAGGATTGTGTCAGTTGCCGGATTATTACGTACTGGAACATCTGAAAAGCGGCGCGTTGATTTCATTGCTGGAAGCGCACCAACCACCGAACACGGCCGTTTGGGCGTTGTATCCGCAGCAGCGGCATCTGTCGCCGAAGGTGCGCAAGCTGGTGGATTTTTTGAAGGAGGGGTTGGCTCAAAGACCGGAGTACAGATTTTAAGATCAAAAGATCGCAGCCTGCGGCAGCTCCTACAGGATTTCGGGTGATCCGCAAATGGATGTCGTACCCGATCTCTGTAGGAGCTGCCGCAGGCTGCGATCTTTTAGTGACGATTGGCCCAACGCTGTCTCAACCATTCAAGATCTTCGGGACGCGTGACCTTGAGGTTGTCGGACCGTCCTTCGATCAGACGTGGTGCAGAACCGGCCCACTCCATCGCCGAAGCTTCGTCAGTAATAACGGCATCGGCCACCAGACTGTCAGCCAAAGCCCGATGCAACGCCCCAAGGCGGAACATCTGCGGCGTGTAGGCCTGCCAGATCACACTGCGATCCACGGTTTCGACCACGCGACCGTGCTTGTCGACCCGCTTGAGCGTATCCCGTGCCGGGACCGCCAGCAGTCCGCCGACAGGATCGTCAGCCAGTTCAGCCAGCAGCTTGTCCAGATCGTCACGACTGAGGTTCGGCCGTGCGGCATCGTGAACCAGTACCCAGTCCTCGTCATCAGCACCCTGCGCATGCAGGTGCAGCAACGCATTGAGCACCGACCCGGAACGCTCGCTGCCACCCTCGACCCGGGCAATACGCGGATCACTGGCACACGCAAGGTTCGGCCAATAAGGATCGTCAACAGCAAGACTGACCACCAAACCTTTCAGGCCTGGATGACCAAGGAAACAGCCGAGGCTGTGTTCAAGAATAGTGCGCCCGCCCAGTTGCAAGTATTGCTTGGGACGGTCCGCGGCCATACGGGCTCCGACGCCCGCGGCAGGAATCACGGCCCAGAAGGCCGGTAACGTCTGGTTCATTGCGCGAGCTGGTAAAGGGTTTCACCGTCCTTGACCATGCCCAACTCATGGCGAGCCCGTTCTTCAACGGTCTCCATGCCCTTTTTCAACTCACTGACTTCAGCGTCCATCACCCGATTGCGTTCCAGCAATGCCTGGTTCTCAGCTTGCTGATCGGCAATCTGCTGAGTCAACTCGGCCACTTGCGCCAGGCTGCCATTACCCACCCACAAGCGGTACTGCAGGCCAGCCAGCAGCAGGAGCAAGACGAGGAACAACCAATTGGGACTGCGCATCGAATATCAGGTATCCAGTGAAAAAAGACAGCCATGCCAAACGTGAAGCTTCTGATAGCACGAAGCCTGGAAGAACCAGGCTTGTGCTTATAAGGCATCAGATTAGTGGCAAAAACGTCGCTGTAGCGATTTTTCCGACACAATCCGGTGTCTTTTTACCAGTTACCGCTTAACCGCGGAACTCGCTGCGACCGTTGTACTTGGCTTTGCCGTTCAACTGCTCTTCGATACGCAGCAGTTGGTTGTACTTGGAAACGCGGTCGGAACGGCACAGGGAACCGGTCTTGATCTGGCCGGCCGAGGTGCCCACGGCCAGGTCGGCAATGGTCGAGTCTTCGGTTTCGCCGGAACGGTGCGAGATCACGGCGGTGTAACCCGCGGCCTTGGCCATCTGGATGGCTTCCAGGGTTTCGGTCAGGGTGCCGATCTGGTTGAACTTGATCAGGATCGAGTTGGCGATCTTCTTGTCGATGCCTTCTTTCAGGATCTTGGTGTTGGTAACGAACAGGTCGTCGCCTACCAGCTGGGTCTTCTCGCCGATCTTGTCGGTGAGGATTTTCCAGCCAGCCCAGTCGGACTCGTCCAGGCCATCTTCGATGGAGATGATCGGGTAACGCTCGGTCAGGCCTTTGAGGTAGTCAGCGAAACCTTCAGCGGTGAACACCTGGCCTTCGCCGGACAGGTTGTACATGCCGTCTTCGTAGAATTCGCTGGCCGCGCAGTCCAGGGCCAGGGTCACGTCGGTGCCCAACTTGTAACCGGCGTTGGCCACAGCTTCGGAGATCACTTTCAAAGCGTCTTCGTTGGAGGCCAGGTTCGGCGCGAAACCACCTTCGTCACCGACGGCAGTGCTCAGGCCACGAGCCTTCAGAACGGCTTTGAGGTGATGGAAAATCTCGGTACCCATGCGCAGACCTTCCGAGAAAGACTTGGCGCCGACTGGCTGAACCATGAATTCCTGGATGTCTACGTTGTTATCGGCGTGCTCGCCGCCGTTGATGATGTTCATCATCGGAACCGGCATCGAGTAGACACCCGGGGTGCCGTTCAGGTTGGCGATGTGAGCATACAGCGGCAGGTCCTGGTCCTGTGCTGCTGCCTTGGCCGCAGCCAGGGAAACGGCGAGGATCGCGTTGGCGCCCAGGGAACCTTTGTTTTCAGTACCGTCGAGCTTGATCATTGCCAGATCGAGCGCTTTCTGGTCGCTTGGGTCCATGCCTTTCAACAGGTCGCGGATCGGACCGTTGATGTTGGCTACGGCCTTCAGAACGCCCTTGCCCAGGTAACGGCTCTTGTCGCCATCACGCAGCTCGAGCGCTTCACGCGAGCCAGTGGAAGCACCGGACGGCGCGCAGGCACTGCCGATGATGCCGTTGTCGAGAAGCACGTCCGCTTCCACGGTGGGATTGCCACGGGAGTCGAGAACTTCACGACCTTTGATGTCGACGATTTTAGCCATTGTTGTAAACACTCCAAAGTTGACGAAAACGCTTGGTACCGCTCGAATTATAACTTGTGGGTCATATTGCTATCTGTAGGAGCTGGCTTGCCAGCGAAGGCGGTCTTAAAATCTCGGCAAGACTTGAGGGCCTCTTCGCTGGCAAGCCAGCTCCTACAGGGCCCCTTCGCTGGCAAGCCAGCTCCTACACAGGGAGAATTGAGGATTACGCGGTTTCTACCGTCGGAAAACTCTTCACCAGTTCGTCCAGAGCCTTGAGCTGGGCCAGGAATGGCTCCAGTTTGTCCAGGCGCAAGGCGCAAGGGCCATCGCACTTGGCGTTGTCCGGATCCGGGTGAGCTTCGAGGAACAAACCAGCCAGGGACTGGCTCATGCCTGCTTTTGCCAGATCGAGGACCTGGGCGCGACGACCACCAGCGGAATCGGAACGACCGCCAGGCATTTGCAGCGCATGGGTCACGTCGAAGAACACCGGGTATTCAAACTGCTTCATGATGCCGAAGCCGAGCATGTCGACGACCAGGTTGTTGTAGCCGAAGCTCGAACCACGCTCGCAAAGGATCAACTGATCGTTACCCGCTTCTACGCATTTGTTCAGGATGTGCTTCATCTCCTGAGGCGCGAGGAACTGGGCTTTCTTGATGTTGATCACTGCACCGGTCTTGGCCATCGCGACCACGAGGTCGGTCTGGCGCGACAGGAAGGCTGGCAACTGGATGATGTCGCAGACTTCAGCGACGACCGCGGCCTGCTCAGGCTCGTGGACGTCGGTGATGATCGGCACGCCGAAGGCTTGCTTGATGTCCTGGAAGATGCGCATGCCTTCTTCCAGGCCAGGACCACGATAGGAGGTCACAGAAGACCGATTGGCCTTGTCGAAGCTGGCCTTGAACACGTAAGGGATACCGAGCTTTTCGGTGACCTTCACATACTCTTCGCAAACCTGCATCGCCATGTCGCGGCTTTCCAGCACGTTCATGCCGCCGAACAGCACCATGGGTTTGTCGTTGGCAATCTCGATGTCGCCGACGCGGATGATCTTCTGTGCCATCGGGGTTACGCCTTCTTCTGGTGTTGAGTCAACGCTGCCTTGACGAAACCGCTGAACAGCGGATGACCGTCGCGTGGCGTCGAGGTGAACTCAGGGTGGAACTGGCAAGCGACGAACCATGGGTGATCCGGCGCTTCAACCACTTCAACCAGTGCGCCATCCCCGGAACGACCGGAGATTTTCAAACCGGCTTCCATGATTTGCGGCAGCAGGTTGTTGTTCACTTCGTAGCGATGACGATGACGCTCGACAATCACGTCCTTGCCGTAGCAGTCGTGGACCAGGGAGCCCGGCTCCAGCAGGCAATCCTGCGCGCCAAGGCGCATGGTGCCGCCCAGATCGGAGGTTTCGGTACGGGTTTCGACAGCGCCGGTGGCATCTTCCCATTCGGTGATCAGGCCCACGACCGGGTGACCGCTGGCACGATCGAACTCGGTGGAGTTGGCGTCTTTCCAGCCCATCACGTTACGTGCGAACTCGATAACGGCCACTTGCATGCCCAGGCAGATACCCAGGTATGGAACCTTGTTTTCGCGAGCGTATTGAACGGCAGTGATCTTGCCTTCAACGCCACGCAACCCGAAGCCGCCCGGCACCAGGATGGCATCGACGCCTTCCAGCAACGCAGTGCCCTGGTTCTCGATGTCTTCGGAGTCGATGTAGCGCAGGTTGACCTTGGTACGGTTGCTGATGCCGGCGTGACTCATCGCTTCGATCAGCGACTTGTAGGCGTCCAGCAGCTCCATGTACTTGCCGACCATGGCGATGGTGACTTCGTGCTCCGGGTTGAGCTTGGCGTCGACCACGGCTTCCCACTCGGACAGATCGGCACCGCCGCACTGCAAGCCGAAACGCTCGACGACGAAATCGTCCAGACCCTGGGAGTGCAGGATGCCCGGGATCTTGTAGATGGTATCGGCGTCTTCCAGGCCGATCACCGCACGCTCTTCAACGTTGGTGAACTGCGCGATCTTGCGACGCGAGGAAATATCGATCGGGTGGTCGGAACGGCAGACCAGCACGTCCGGTTGCAGGCCGATGGAACGCAGTTCCTTCACCGAATGCTGGGTTGGCTTGGTTTTGGTTTCGCCGGCAGTGGCGATGTACGGCACCAGTGTCAGGTGCATCAGCATCGCGCGCTTGGCGCCGACTTCGAAACGCAGTTGGCGGATCGCCTCGAGGAACGGTTGCGACTCGATGTCACCCACGGTGCCACCGATCTCGACCATTGCCACGTCTGCGTCGCCGGCACCCTTGATGATGCGGCGCTTGATTTCGTCGGTGATGTGCGGGATCACCTGGATGGTTGCACCCAGGTAGTCACCACGGCGCTCTTTGCGCAGGACGTGTTCGTAGACACGGCCGGTGGTGAAGTTGTTGTTCTGGGTCATGGTCGTGCGGATGAACCGCTCGTAGTGGCCCAGGTCCAGGTCGGTCTCGGCTCCGTCGTGAGTGACGAACACTTCACCGTGCTGGAACGGGCTCATGGTGCCCGGGTCGACGTTGATGTACGGGTCCAGCTTCAGCATGGTGACCTTAAGTCCCCGCGCCTCCAGGATGGCCGCCAATGATGCCGATGCAATGCCTTTCCCCAATGAAGAAACAACACCGCCCGTGACGAATATGTAGCGCGTCATGAAAAACCCTAGAAGTCTGCGTTAAAGCGGTCCGAGCCGCCGGGGAAAGCGAAGGAAGGCCGAAGCCCCCGATCACCTGCATTAATCACAGTGCACCTTTCAAAAAAACCGCCGCGTTGGGACAGACCGGAAAATGAAACACCGGTTCGTTGCTCGCTACACATTTTTTGGAATCGCCCAGCAAAGACTGCCTGGTAATCGGCAACTCCTGCAATTCAGGCGAATCCACAGAAGTTGTATCAAGAAGGGAGCGTAGTCTACCGGAAAGCCCCTTTCATCTCAAACCCAGATCCGCGTCTGGTGGCTGCCAATGTAAATTCCAGCCTCCGCTCACGCTACCGTCGAGTCCTTTCAGGTTCGCCACTGCCAGCAATTGGTCGCCTTTGTAGAGCAGCGGCAATCTGCCGCGTACGAAGGACGGTACACCGCTTTCATTGAGCAAACGTTTCAGGTCCCGATGGCCGCGGCCTGGCAAAGCCATGACCTCTCCCCCTTCACGATAGCGGATCTGTAACGGGCCACCGGGGATTTGCCCGATGACACTCAGCACACCGTTATCCGGCAATATCAGCGGTGATGCTGGACTTTGCCACGATCCAGCAGAGGGCGCAGTGCGCAACCAGCAACCGGACAGCCACCAGATCCGCCCGCCCGCCCGATGCAATTCGCCATCGGCCAGTCGCCACACCGGGCAGGCATCGCCGGTGGCATCGCGCAAACCCTCCCAACCCGACCAATGGTCAGTGTCCGGCAGGCGGGTCAATGGTTCGAGCCAATGACTCAGGGCATTGCGCTGCCGGGCACCAGACAGTTGCGCAAGGGGCGCCAGCTCAAGGGATCGCAATCCCAGCCAGTCGAACTCGCTGGCAGAGCTGGCCCCATGCAAATCCATGTCTGCCAGTTCTTCGAGCAACCCCTGCGCTTCAGTCAAATGCGCCGCGCTGCGGGCCATGGTCGCCACCGCTTGCGGCCAGCGCTGGATCAGCACGGGGAAGACTTGATGGCGAAGGTAGTTGCGCGAGTACTGCCGGTCTTCGTTTGAAGGATCTTCGATCCAGCTCAACCCATACTCGTTGGCATAGGCCTCCAGTTCAGCCCGCGTGACGTCGAGCAATGGCCGCAGCAAATGCCCCCTGCCCAACGGGCGTTGACGCGGCATACCCGATAGTCCGCGCACGCCGGCCCCTCGCAGCAATCGGAACAGCAGGGTTTCCGCCTGATCGTCGCGGTGCTGGGCTGTCAGCAGCACTTCGTTGGCCTGAACGGCTTCAGTAAAGGCGTGATAGCGAGCATCCCGGGCTGCACGCTCAAGGCTGGCACCGGGCTGCACCTGGACACGAACGATCTGCAACGGAACGCCCAGCGCAGCGCACACAGAGCGACAATGTTCCGGCCACGCATCGGCCACGGCTTGAAGGCCGTGATGAACATGGATGGCGCTCAGCGCCGGCAGGGATTCGGTTTTTGCGAGGTGTGCAAGAAGGTGCAGCAGGACAGTGGAGTCCAGGCCGCCGGAGAAGGCGATGCGCCAGGCTGTGGCGTTGCGCCAAGGCTGCAGACTCAGCAGAAGCCTGGCAGGCCAATCAGGATCGGAAGGATTCATCAGGATCGATCGCTTCACATGAATCCCCTGTAGGAGCTGCCGCAGGCTGCGATCTTTTGACTTTGATTTAAAAAAACAAGATCAAAAGATCGCAGCCTGCGGCAGCTCCTACAGGGGTACCGCGAGGTCAGTTAGAGACCGTAACTCATCAGTCGATCGTAGCGGCGCTTGAGCAGCGCGTCGTTATCGAACTTCTTCAGCATCGCCAGTTGCGAGCTCAGCTCGGCGCGGATCGATGCGGCAGCAGCGGCCGGGTCACGGTGCGCGCCACCCAATGGCTCGCCAATCACCTTGTCCACGATACCCAGGCCTTTGAGACGCTCGGCGGTGATGCCCATCGCTTCTGCGGCATCCGGTGCTTTCTCGGCGGTTTTCCACAGAATCGAAGCGCAACCTTCCGGCGAGATTACCGCATAGGTCGAGTACTGCAGCATGTTCAACTGGTCGCAGACACCGATCGCCAGCGCACCACCGGAACCACCCTCACCGATCACAGTGGCGATGATTGGGGTTTTCAGACGAGCCATGACACGCAGGTTCCAGGCGATCGCTTCGCTCTGGTTACGCTCTTCGGCGTCGATGCCAGGGTAGGCGCCCGGGGTGTCGATGAAAGTCAGGATCGGCATTTTGAAACGTTCGGCCATTTCCATCAGGCGGCAAGCCTTGCGGTAGCCTTCCGGACGTGGCATGCCGAAGTTGCGGCGAACTTTCTCGCGCACTTCACGGCCCTTCTGGTGACCGATGATCATCACCGGCTTGTCGTCCAGACGGGCAATACCGCCAACGATGGCAGCATCGTCGGAGAAGTGACGGTCACCGTGCAACTCGTCGAACTCGGTGAAGATGTGTTCGATGTAGTCCAGGGTATACGGACGTTTCGGATGACGCGCCAGACGTGCGATCTGCCAGCTGGTCAGCTTGCCGAAAATGTCTTCGGTCAGCGTTTTGCTCTTGTCCTGCAGGCGGGAGATCTCATCGCCGATATTCAGCGAATTGTCATTACCGACCAAGCGCAACTCTTCGATCTTGGCTTGCAGGTCGGCGATCGGCTGTTCGAAATCTAGAAAATTCGGGTTCATAGGCGTCCGTCTTGGGTCGAGTCCCAAGGGATCTTGGGCCGGCCGGTTGTCTATTCGCGCCCTACCTTAAGGGAGAGGCGCGTTGAGGTCGAGATTAAAAATTCAGGTTGCGGGCAGGCATTGCGATATCACCTGCCGGTCAACGGTATTGGAGGAAGACGTTGTCTCGCCCGAACTGGTCACGCAGGGCTTGAATCAACGCATCCGCCGGATCGATCCGCCAACCTTCGCCGAACTGCAACAAGGCCTTCGCATCCGGGCTGGTGTAATCCATGGTGATCGGGCACGCACCGCGGTGACGCTTCAACAGTTCACCCAGCCAGCGTAGCTGATCGCCCTTGAGGTCCTTGGCATGCAACTTCAGGCGCAGGCTTTCGGCCAGATTAGTGCGCGCATCCTCCATGCTCATCACCCGCTTGACCCGCAACTTCAGGCCACCGGAGAAGTCATCATTGCTGACCTCGCCTTCGACCACCACCATCGCGTCGGTCTGCAACAGCGACTGCGCGGAGTGGAATGCCTCGGAAAACAGCGAGGCCTCGATCCGTCCGGAGCGGTCATCGAGGGTGATGAACCCCATCTTGTCGCCCTTTTTGTTCTTCATCACCCGCAAGGCAATGATCATCCCGGCAACCGTCTGGGTATCGCGCGCCGGTTTCAGGTCGATGATGCGCTGACGGGCAAAACGACGGATTTCACCCTCGTATTCGTCGATCGGGTGACCGGTCAGGTACAGGCCGAGGGTGTCTTTCTCCCCTTTCAGGCGCTCCTTGAGGGTCAGTTCCTTGGCCTTGCGGTGATTGGCGTAGACGTCGGCATCGTCTTCGACAAACAGACCGCCGAACAGGTCGGAGTGACCGCTGTCCTGGGTGCGTGCAGTTTGTTCGGCCGCCTTGATCGCTTCTTCCATGGCCGTCAGCAGCACCGCGCGATTGCGGTCGATGTTGGCCTGGTAGGCTTTCTGCTCATCGTGGAAATACGGCCCGAGGCGATCCAGCGCACCGCTGCGGATCAAGCCGTCGAGGGTGCGTTTGTTGATGCGCTTGAGGTCGACCCGGGCGCAGAAATCGAACAGATCCTTGAACGGACCGGCCAGACGCGCTTCGGTGATCGCCTCGACCGGACCCTCACCCACGCCCTTGATGGCGCCCAGACCGTAAATGATCCGGCCTTCGTCGTTCACCGTGAACTTGAATTCGGAGGTGTTCACGTCCGGCGCATCGAGACGCAGCTTCATGGTCCGCACTTCTTCGATCAAGGTCACGACCTTGTCGGTGTTGTGCATATCCGCCGAAAGTACCGCAGCCATGAACGGCGCCGGGTAGTGCGCCTTCAGCCACGCAGTCTGATACGACACCAGGCCATAGGCGGCGGAGTGGGATTTGTTGAAGCCGTAACCGGCGAATTTTTCTACCAGGTCGAAAATGTTACCGGCGAGGTCTGCATCGATGTTGTTGGAGGCGCAACCTTCAATGAAGCCGCCGCGCTGCTTGGCCATTTCCTCGGGTTTTTTCTTACCCATGGCGCGACGCAGCATGTCCGCGCCACCAAGGGTGTAACCGGCCATGACCTGGGCAATCTGCATCACCTGTTCCTGATACAGGATGATGCCGTAAGTCGGTGCCAGTACGGGCTTGAGGCCTTCGTACTGGTAGTCCGAGTGCGGATACGCCAGTTCGGCGCGACCGTGCTTACGGTTGATGAAGTCGTCCACCATGCCCGATTGCAGCGGACCCGGACGGAACAGCGCCACCAGCGCGATCAAGTCTTCCAGGCAGTCGGGCTTGAGCTTTTTGATCAGCTCTTTCATGCCCCGGGATTCAAGCTGGAACACCGCCGTGGTTTCGGCTTTTTGCAGCAGGGTGTAGGTCGGCTTGTCATCCAGCGGGATGAACGCGATATCCAGCGGCGGTTCGTTGACCTTGGCGCGGTCGCGGTTGATGGTTTTCAGCGCCCAGTCGATGATCGTCAGGGTTCGCAGGCCGAGGAAGTCGAACTTCACCAGGCCAGCCGCCTCGACGTCATCCTTGTCGAACTGGGTTACCAGACCGTCACCGGCCTCGTCGCAATAGATCGGCGAGAAGTCAGTCAGCTTGGTCGGCGCGATCACCACACCACCGGCGTGCTTGCCGACGTTACGCACAACGCCTTCGAGCTTGCGGGCCATTTCCCAGATTTCCGCAGCTTCTTCATCGACCTTGATGAAGTCGCGCAGGATCTCTTCCTGCTCGTAGGCTTTTTCCAGGGTCATGCCGACCTCGAACGGAATCATCTTCGACAGACGATCCGCCAGGCCATAAGACTTGCCCTGCACCCGCGCCACGTCGCGGACCACCGCTTTGGCCGCCATGGAACCGAAGGTGATGATCTGGCTTACCGCATTGCGGCCGTACTTCTCGGCCACGTAGTCGATCACCCGGTCACGACCGTCCATACAGAAGTCGACGTCGAAGTCGGGCATGGATACCCGTTCCGGGTTAAGGAAACGTTCGAACAGCAGGTCGTATTCCAGTGGATCAAGGTCGGTGATCTTCTGCACATAGGCAACCAGCGACCCGGCACCCGATCCACGGCCAGGGCCCACCGGTACGCCGTTGTTCTTGGCCCACTGGATAAAGTCCATCACGATCAGGAAGTACCCGGGGAACCCCATCTGGATAATGATATCCAGCTCGAAATTCAGCCGGTCGACATAGACCTGACGCTTGGCTTCGTAGTCTTCGGTGGTGTCCTTGGGCAGCAGTACACTAAGGCGCTCCTCCAGGCCGTCGAAGGACACCTTGCGGAAGTACTCGTCGATGGTCATGCCATCGGGGATCGGGAAGTTGGGCAGGAAGTGCGTACCCAGCTTCACTTCGATGTTGCAGCGCTTGGCGATCTCGACGGTGTTTTCCAACGCCTCGGGAATATCGCTGAACAGCTCGGTCATTTCCTCGGCACTTTTGAGGTACTGCTGATCGCTGTAATTCTTCGAACGCCGCGGATCGTCGAGGGCGCGGCCTTCACCGATGCAAACGCGGGTTTCGTGGGCGGCGAAGTCTTCCTGCTTGATGAAGCGCACGTCATTGGTCGCCACCAGCGGCGCACCGAGCTTCTCGGCCAGGGCCACGGCACCGTGCAGCTGTTCTTCATCGTTCGGGCGGTTGGTGCGCTGGATTTCCAGATAGAAACGATCCGGAAATACGTCCATCCATTCCCGAGCCAGGGTTTCGGCCTCGGCGGGGTTGCCGCTGAGCATGGCCTGGCCGATCTCGCCTTCCTTGGCCGCCGACAGCATGATCAGGCCCGCATTGGCTTCAGCGACCCATTCGCGCTCAATGATGATCGCACCATTGCGCTGACCATCTATATAGCCGCGGGAAATCAGTTCGGTAAGGTTGCGATAGCCTTCGGCGTTCATCACCAGCAAGCTGATCCGGCTCAGCGGATTGTCCGGATCCTTGTTCGACAGCCACAGGTCGGCGCCGCAGATCGGCTTGATCCCGGCACCCATGGCATTTTTATAGAACTTGACCAGGGAACACATGTTGTTCTGGTCAGTGACCGCAACGGCAGGCATGTTCATGCCGACCAGGGTCTTGACCAGCGGTTTGATCCGCACCAGACCGTCGACCAGGGAGTATTCAGTGTGCAGGCGTAGGTGAACGAATGAAGCCGGCATAGTGATCCTGTCTGTAAACATGAAGACAACAAGGCCCGGATTGTACCGGGCCTTGGTAAAAAAAATCAGCCTTGCGACTAACTCTCTACGATGCTCTCTAGCGCCTCGTACGCCAGCCGCACCGGGGCAAACGAACGCCGATGAATCGGGGTCGGCCCAAGCCGTGCCAGCGCTTCCAGATGAACGGGCGTCGGGTAGCCTTTGTGGCCGCCGATGCCGTAACCCGGGTAGATCAATTCGAACGCAGCCATTTCACGATCACGACTGACCTTGGCCAGAATCGATGCAGCGGCGATAGCGGGAACCTTGCTATCGCCCTTGACCACGGCTTCGGAGCGCATCGGCAGTTTCGGGCAACGGTTGCCGTCGATCATCGCCAGCTTCGGCTGGATATGCAGCCCGGCGACCGCACGCTGCATGGCCAGCATGGTGGCGTGCAGGATATTGAGTTCGTCGATTTCTTCGACTTCAGCGCGAGCGATACACCAGCTCAGGGCTTTTTCGCAGATTTCGTCGTAGAGCTTTTCGCGGCGGGCTTCGGTGAGTTTCTTCGAGTCGTTCAGACCCAGGATCGGCCGGTTCGGATCAAGGATCACCGCGGCTGTCACTACCGCACCACAGAGCGGGCCGCGACCGACTTCATCGACACCGGCAACCAACTCTTCGACTTGCGCGACCAAGGTGAAATCCAGCCCCATCTGCATGCTTGTTTTACTCATTTGTCTTGGCCGATCAGGTTCAGAACTGCATCCGCAGCCTGGTTGGAGGCATCCAGTCGCAGGGTCCGGTGAATCTCGTCAAAGCCACGGGTCTGCTCTTCACCGCCTTCGATCAGCGGCGACAAGGTCTGGGCCAGCGCTTCGACCGTTGCATCGTCCTGCAACAACTCGGGCACCAACAGACGCTGGGCCAACAAGTTCGGCAATGAAATGTAGGGGCTTTTCACCATGCGCTTGAGGATCCAGAACGTCAGCGGTGCCAGACGGTAAGCAACCACCATCGGCCGCTTGTACAGCAATGCTTCAAGCGTTGCGGTTCCGGAGGCAATCAGCACGGCGTCGCAGGCGGCCAGGGCCAGATGGGAGTTGCCATCGAGCAAGGTCAACGGCAGATCACGACCGGCCAGCAACTCCTCCAGCTGAGCCCGGCGCTGCGCACTGGCGCAAGGCATGACAAACCGCACGTTCGGGCGCAGCGCACGCAAGCGCTGGGCTGTATCGAGGAACAACGCGCCGAGTCGGCCAACTTCACCACCGCGGCTGCCAGGCATCAACGCCACCAGCGGCCCGTCAGGCAAACCAAGTTCGGCCCGCGCTGCGGTGCGATCGGCTTCGAGTGGAATGGCATCGGCCAGGGTATGGCCGACGAACCGCACCGGTACGCCCTTCTCTTCATAGAATCTGGCTTCGAACGGGAATAGCGTGAGCATCAGGTCGCAGCCTTCGCGAATCTTCAGCACCCGCTTCTGCCGCCAGGCCCAGACCGACGGGCTGACGTAATGCACGGTCTTGATCCCGGCTTGACGTAGCTTGAGTTCGATATTGAGGTTGAAGTCTGGCGCGTCGATACCGATGAACACATCGGGTTTCGCGTCGATCAGGTCGGCGACCAGCTTCTTGCGCCGTGCCAGCAACTCGCGCAATCGGCCCAGCACTTCCACCAGGCCCATGACGGACAGACGTTCCATCGGGAAATACGAGGTCAGGCCTTGAGCCTGCATCAACGGACCACCGACACCGATGAACTCGACCGCTGGGTGACGAGCTTTGAGTGCGCGCATGAGACCCGCGCCCAGAATGTCGCCGGAAGCCTCACCCGCCACCAGCGCGATACGCAGATTGGCCATGATCAGCGGGTGATGCCGCGGGTCGAAGACTGGATGGAGTCGCGGAACACCGCTACTTCCGGGAACTGCATGGAAGGCTCGGCCAGTTCGACGAGCGCCTGTTCGACCGTCAGGCCCTGGCGGTAAACCACCTTATAGGCGCGACGCAGGGCGTGAATTGCATCTTCGCTGAAACCGCGACGACGCATGCCCTCGAAGTTCATGCTGCGGGCTTCGGCAGGATTACCGAACACCGTGACATACGCAGGAACATCCTTGCCGATTGCAGTACCCATGCCTGAAAAGCTGTGGGCGCCAATGTGGCAATACTGGTGAACCAGGGTAAAACCGGAAAGGATCGCCCAGTCTTCCACATGCACATGGCCCGCCAGTGCGGTGTTGTTCACCAGGATGCAGTGATTGCCAATAACGCTGTCGTGGCCGATGTGGGCATATGCCATGATCAGGTTGTGATCGCCCAGGGTCGTTTCCGAACGGTCCTGGATGGTGCCACGGTGAATCGTCACGCCTTCGCGGATGACGTTGTGATCACCAATCACCAGGCGGGTTTCCTCGCCTTTGTACTTCAGGTCAGGCGTGTCTTCGCCCACCGAGGAAAACTGGTAGATGCGATTGTGCTTACCGATTCGCGTCGGCCCCTTGAGAATCACGTGCGGCCCGATGACTGTCCCCTCGCCGATTTCCACACCTGCGCCGACGATCGACCATGGGCCGACCTCGACACCGTCAGCCAGAACGGCTGTCGGATCGATGATTGCACGAGGGTCAATCAAACTCATAGCTTGCGTTCCGCGCAGATGATTTCAGCGGAGCAGACAGGCTTGCCATCGACCGAAGCCTGGCATTCGAACTTCCAGATCTGACGCTTGCAGCTGATGAACTTGGCTTCAAGGATCAACTGATCGCCCGGCAGAACCGGCTGGCGGAAGCGCAGCTTGTCGGAACCGACGAAGTAATAAAGAGTGCCGTCGGCCGGTTTCACGTCGAGCATTTTGAAACCAAGGATCCCGGCAGCCTGAGCCATCGCTTCGATGATCAATACGCCAGGCATGATTGGATGCGCAGGGAAGTGACCATTGAAGAACGGTTCGTTGATGCTGACATTCTTGTAGGCACGAATGCGCTTGCCTTCAACATCCAGCTCCACTACCCGGTCTACCAGCAGGAACGGGTAACGGTGAGGCAGGTATTCGCGAATCTCGTTGATGTCCATCATTTCGGGGGGAAGCCTATGTAAAGATTGGGAGCGCGCGACTGGCGCACGCTCCACTAGCAAATCAGGGACGCAGTCTAGCGGCTGCGCGCACTTGATATGGAAATGGTATCAGCCATCTGATGAAGCATTACCGTCAGGGGTCACTTCCCCTACTTGCTTTTCCAGCTGGCGCAGACGCCGTGCGATGTCATCGAGCTGACGAATGCGTGCCGCGCTTTTGCGCCACTCGGCTGCCGGCTGCATGGCCGTACCAGAAGAATAGGCACCTGGCTCGGTAATCGAGTGGGTCACCATGGTCATCCCGGTAATGAAAACGTTGTCACAAATGTCGATGTGCCCCACCAGCCCTACGCCACCGGCGAGCATGCAATGCTTGCCGATTTTGGTACTGCCGGAGATCCCGACGCACGCCGCCATGGCGGTGTGATCACCGATCTGAACGTTGTGGGCAATCTGAATCTGGTTGTCGAGCTTCACACCGTTGCCGATCACGGTATCGGCCAGTGCACCGCGATCTATAGCTGTATTCACGCCGATTTCAACGTCATCGCCGATCAACACGCCACCGATCTGGGCGATTTTCTGCCAGATACCTTTTTCATTGGCAAAACCAAAGCCTTCGCCTCCGAGCACCGCTCCGGACTGAATGACAACCCGTTTGCCGACGCGAACGTCGTGATACAGGGTCACACGCGGCGCGAGCCAGCCACCCTCACCCACCACGCTGCGAGCACCGATGAAGCAATGCGCACCGACAGTCGTACCGGCTGCAACCTGCGCACCGCTTTCGATCACCACAAAAGCACCGATACTTGCCGCAGGATCGACGACCGCATCCGCCGCGATCACTGCCGTGGGATGTATGCCGGCAGCGGCCTTGGGCTTGGGATCGAACAGGTGGGAAACACGTGCGTAGGCCGCATACGGATCCGGCACCACCAGCACATCACCGCGATAACCTTCGGCGTCAGCGGCTTTCAGCAACAAGGCTGCAGCCTGACTGCCTGCCAGATACTTACGGTATTGGGGGTTTGCGAGAAAGCTCAACTGAGTTGGGCCAGCCTCCTGCAAGGTGGCCAGCCCAGTAATTGCTTTCTCGGAGTCGCCACGTAACGTGGCGCCGAGGAACTCGGCCAACTGGCCGAGCTTAATGGTCACGGTCATGGATTACTTCAGCTGATTCATGCGCTCGATAACCTGGCGAGTGATGTCGTACTGAGGCTTGACATCAATCACTGCGCCACGCTCGAAGACCAGGTCAAAAGCACCTTTCTTGATGACTTCTTCCACAGCGCTGTCCAGTTTCGGCTTGAGCTGTTTCAGCATTTCACGGTCGGCAACGGCCTTGGCTTCGTTCAGTTCCTTGGACTGGAACTGGAAGTCACGGGCCTTTTGCTTGAATTCAAGCTCCAGACGCTCGCGCTCGCCCTGCTGCATTTTGTCGCCACCGGCCATCAGGCGATCCTGAATGCCCTTGGCGCTGCTTTCCAGGGTCTTGAGCTTGGTCAGTTGGGGACCGAACTTCTTCTCGGCATCCACGGCGTATTTCTTCGCCGCGTCTGACTCCAGCAGAGCCATCTGATAGTTCAGAACAGCAATTTTCATGTCGGCAAATGCCGGACCAGCGACCAGTACGCTGGCCAGGAGAACCAATTGAGTCAACTTACGCACGATGCACTCCTACAAAATTCATTGTCGTTATCTTGGGTCAGACGCTTAGAACGTCTGGCCGAGGGAAAATTGGAACACTTGAGTCTCAGCGTTATCCGGTTTCTTGACCGGCATGGCCAATGCGAAACTCAGAGGACCCAGTGCGGTGACCCAGGTCACACCCACACCGACAGAACTGGCCATATCGCTCAAGCTGATGTCGTTGCACTGCGTGTTGGACTTCGACGCAGGATTGGTATTGGTCGTCTGCTCGCACTTGGAGTCGAATACATTACCCACATCCCAGAATACCGAAGTGCGCAGGGATCGCTGATCCTTGACGAAAGGCATAGGGAACAGTACCTCCACACCACCCTGGATCAGGACGTTACCACCAAACGGCAGTGGATCATCGTCCGGATCAGCCAGCGTTCCGGCGTTACCCGTTACACCCACGCCACGACTCGGCGTACTACGAGGGCCCAGAGTACTGTCCTTGAAGCCACGAACCGAATTGAAACCACCAGCATAGTAGTTTTCATAGAATGGCAAGCCATCGGTCGAGCCGTAACCGTCGCCATAACCCAATTCGGTGTGCAGGCGCATGGTGTAATTGTCGGTCAGTGGCTGGAACAACTGGCCACGGTAATCGAGCTTGAAGAACGACAGGTCGCTACCCGGTATGGTGGCTTCCGCCGTCAAGCTTTGAGAATGACCACGGGTCGCCAATACGCCTTTGTTCAAGGTGGATTCGGACCAGCCGGCCGAAGCCTTGAAGTTCAGGTACTGATCACCTTCCTTGTTAACGAAGTCGAAAATTTCGTCGACGGTGAATTGACCGGTCTTGATCTTGTCCTGTTGTGCATTCAGGCCGAAGGTCAGGCGCGAAGTCTCGCTGATTGGATAACCGACACTCACACCGGCACCCAGGCTGTCTACGGCGTAGCTGGCGACATCGGTGTCGAGCTCATCGTAGTCAGTCGTGCGGTAGAACGCGTTGTAACCCAGGCTCACGCCGTCTGCGGTCCAGTAGGGGTCGACAAAACCAAAGTTGTAACGCGTCTGGTATTGGCTTTTGGTCAAACCGATGCTGACCTTGTTACCGGTACCCAGGAAGTTGTTCTGGGTGATCGAGCCACCGAGGATCAGACCGGCACTCTGGGCGAAACCGACGCTGGCGGTAATCGAACCGGAGGCTTGCTCTTCAACGCTGTAGTTGACGTCCACCTGGTCATCGACACCCGGTACGGCCGGGGTTTCAACGTTGACTTCCTTGAAGAAACCCAGACGTTCAAGACGGGTCTTGGATTGGTCGATCAGGTAGGTCGAAGCCCAGCCGCCTTCCATCTGGCGCATTTCACGACGCAGCACTTCGTCTTCGGACTTGGTGTTGCCGCGGAAGTTGATGCGGTTCACGTAGGCACGCTTGCCCGGATCGACCGCAAACAGGATATCTACGGTGTGATCTTCATCGTGCGGTTGAGGCACGCCGTTGACGTTGGCGAAGGTATAACCCTCGTTACCCAGGCGGCGGGTGATCAGCTCGGAGGTGGTGGTCATCAGCTTGCGTGAGAACACCTGGCCTTTCTGCACCAGCAGCAGGGACTTGATCTGGTCTTCAGGGACTTTCAGGTCGCCACTGAGCTTGACGTCACGAACGGTGTATTTATCGCCTTCGTTGATGTTGACGGTGATGTAGACGTGTTTCTTGTCCGGCGTAATGGATACCTGGGTCGAAGCGATATCCATGTTGATATAGCCACGGTCCAGGTAGTAGGAACGCAGACGCTCCAGGTCACCGGACAGTTTTTCACGGGCGTACTTGTCGTCGTTCTTGAAGAACGACAACCAGTTGGTGGTCTTGAGTTCGAACAGGTCGATCAGGTCTTCATCGGGGAAAACCGTGTTGCCCACCACGTTGATGTGCTGGATAGCGGCAACCGTACCTTCGTTGATGTTGACCTTCAGGCCAACGCGGTTACGCGGTTGCGGCACCACTTCGGTGTCGACGGTAGCCGAGTAGCGACCCTGGGCGACGTACTGGCGCTGCAGTTCGTTACGCACACCTTCAAGGGTGGCACGCTGGAAGATCTCGCCTTCGGCCAGACCGGATTGCTTGAGGCCTTTCATCAGGTCTTCGGTGGAGATCGCCTTGTTACCTTCGATCTCGATACTGGCAACAGACGGACGCTCGACTACCGTGATGACCAGGACGTTGCCATCGCGGCCCAGCTGGATATCTTGAAAGAAACCGGTTTTGAACAACGCACGAGTGGATTCCACCAGGCGACGATCATCCGCCTGTTCACCGACGTTCAACGGCAAAGCACCAAAGACGCTCCCCGCGGAGACCCGCTGGAGGCCATTGACGCGAATATCAGAGATAGTGAAGGACTCGGCGTGAACTTCGGCGATCATCAATACGGTGAGAACCGCAGTTAGCAGCAGACGTTTCATGAAGTCCTTTCTTATTCCAACTGGCAATAAACAAACTGCCGCAAAATGCGGCAGATTCGCAATTCAGCGAAGCGTTACAATCGACCCAGATCATTGACCAGAGCAAGCAACATCACCCCGATCACCAAACTGATACCGATCTGTACCCCCCAACCTTGCACCCGATCCGACAAGGGACGACCACGCGCCCACTCGATCAGATAAAACAACAAATGCCCCCCATCCAGTACCGGAATGGGCAACAAATTCAGAACGCCCAGGCTAATACTCAGATAAGCAAGGAAATTCAGGAAATCAGCTACACCCGACTGGGCCGAAGCGCCCGCCACTTTAGCAATGGTTATCGGTCCACTCAAGTTTTTTACCGAGAGCTCGCCGAACAACATTTTCTTCAGTGAATCAAGGGTCAGCACGCTCATGGTCCAGGTGCGTCGAGCCCCCTCGCCAATCGCTGCCAATGGCCCGTAACTGACCTCGCGGATCATTTCCGGTGGCCAATCGACCGCCTTCACCCCAGCCCCCAGGTAACCACTGGGTGATTTGCTCTCGCCGCGAGTCGCCAGCGTCACCGGGACGTCGATTTGAGCACCGTCGCGCTCAACCCGCAGCATGATTTTGGTATCAGGATGCATACGGACGGTATCGACGACCTGCTGCCAGTCATCCAGCGTACGACCATCGAGCGCCAGCAACCGGTCCCCCGTCTTCAGGCCGGCAGCCTGAGCCGGTCCCTTTGGATCGAGCTCAGCCAGGACAGGCGGCAATGCCGGGCGCCACGGGCGAATCCCCAGCGAGTGGATAGGGTCGGGCTCGTCTGCCCCTTTGAGCCATTTGTTCAGCGCAAGTTCACGAGCAGAATCAGCCGTGGAGCCCTGTTCGCGAACCACTATCTGCAACGAACCGCTTTCGCCCAGGCGACGAACCAATTGCAGGTTCACCTGCGCCCAGCCGGAAGTTGCCTCACCATCAATGGCCACGATTTCCTGACCAGGGCTCAAACCCGCCTTGGCCGCAATACTGCCAGACTCGACAGCCCCGATGACTGGACGCACCTGCTCGCTGCCGAGCATCGCCAAACCCCAGAAGAACACCAATGCCAGCAGGAAATTGGCTATCGGTCCTGCGGCTACGATGGCAATGCGCTGACGAACGGATTTTCGATTGAAGGTCTGACCGAGCTGATCGAGGGGCACTTCACCCTCGCGCTCGTCGAGCATTTTGACGTAGCCACCCAACGGGATCGCGGCGACGACGAATTCAGTGCCTTGCCTGTCGTGCCAGCGCAGCAAAGGCATACCGAAGCCTACGGAGAAGCGCAGCACTTTGACCCCACAACGACGCGCGACCCAAAAATGGCCGAACTCGTGGAAGGTAACCAGCACACCCAGAGCAACCAGGGTGCCGACAATCATATAGAGCGCGCTCATCTACTTTCTCCGCAATCCGATCCGCTGCTGCCTGGGTCAACCATCCGCAGCATTTACCGCCCGTGACGACTCAACCATTGTCCGGCCAGCAATCGCGCCTTCGCGTCTGCCGTGAACACTGCCTCGAGATCACCCACTGCCACTACGGGCTCCAGATTCAATACCTCTTCGATGATACTCGCGATTTCCGGGTAACGAACCCGTTCGTCGAGAAATGCCGCCACCGCCACTTCGTTCGCCGCATTGAGCATCGCCGGCGCGCTGTTACCCGCCTCGGCTGCCTGACGGGCCAGACGCAGGCAAGGGAAACGCTCTTCATCCGGCGCCTGGAAATCCAGGCGCGCAATGGCAAACAGATCCAGCGGCGCCACACCCGAATCAATCCGCTCCGGCCAGGCCAGGGCATTGGCGATGGGCGTGCGCATGTCCGGATTACCCAACTGCGCCAGAACAGAACCATCGACGTAGTCGACCAGCGAATGGATCACACTTTGCGGATGAACCACCACCTCGACCTGGGATGGCCTGGCATCGAACAACCAGCAGGCTTCGATCAACTCAAGCCCCTTGTTCATCATGCTGGCCGAGTCAACGGAGATTTTTCGCCCCATGGACCAGTTCGGGTGCGCACACGCCTGATCGGGAGAAACATGCGCCAGTTCAGCCATTGGCGTCTGCCGGAACGGTCCGCCGGAAGCTGTCAGCAGAATCCGACGCACACCGACCGCCTCGAGGCCACGGGCATAATCGAGCGGCATGCACTGAAAAATCGCGTTGTGTTCGCTATCGATCGGCAGCAACACAGAACCACTCTTGCGCACCGCCTGCATAAACAGCGCGCCGGACATGACCAGCGCTTCTTTATTGGCCAGAAGTATCTTCTTGCCAGCCTCGACCGCCGCCAGTGTCGGGCGCAATCCTGCTGCACCGACGATGGCCGCCATGACCGTATCGACTTCCGGATCGGAAGCGACCTGACACAAACCTTCCTCACCGACCACAACACGGGTCGAAAGTCCTGCCGCGCGCAAATCATCCTGCAAAGTGCGGGCAGCAGCGACCTCAGGCACGACAGCAAATCGCGGCACATGGCGCACGCAAAGCGTCAGCAATTCACTCAAGCGGGTGAAGCCACTCAAGGCAAAGACCTGATAACGCTCAGGATGACGAGCGATGACGTCGAGCGTACTCAGGCCAATCGAGCCGGTCGCACCCAGAACGGTAATCTGTTGCGGGCGGCTCATGGGGCCGCCATCCACAACAGTACGGCGAACACCGGAATCGCTGCGGTCAGGCTATCGATACGATCGAGCACGCCGCCGTGACCGGGAAGCAGATTGCTGCTGTCCTTTATCCCGGACTGGCGCTTGAACATGCTCTCAGTGAGGTCGCCCACCACCGAAATGAACACGATCAGCGCGGCACCGATCAGCCCTTTGAGCAGCTCGGCCACCGTCCAGTCGCGCACCAGGGCAACCATTGCGGTAATCACCAGACTCAGCGCCAGACCACCGTACACGCCTTCCCAGCTTTTGCCCGGACTGACCTGCGGTGCGAGCTTGCGCTTGCCGAAAGCACGACCAGAGAAGTAGGCGCCGACATCAGCCCCCCAGACCAACACCATCACCGCCATGATCAGCCAGTTACCCAGCGGGTATTGTTTGATCTGCACCAGACCTTGCCAGGCCGGCAGAAGAATCAACAGGCCGATCACCAACCTGGTCGCCGCACTGGACCAATGCTCGCTCGAATGCGGATAGGTCAGTACCAGATACGTCGCCACCGCCCACCACAACACCGAAGCACCCAATACCCAAGGCGCGAGACCGGGCAGGACGTACATGAGCAACAGCATCAAAGCGACCACAGCGGCATAGCCGACGCGGAACGCCTGACCGGCGAAACCCGCCAGGCGCGCCCACTCCCAGGCACCAAGGGTTACGACCAGACCGATGAACAGTGCAAAACCGGAACCTTCAAGCAGGAAAAACCCGCACAGGGCAATCGGCAGCAGGATCAGCGCGGTGATGATTCGTTGTTTAAGCATTAAACCCGGGCTCCAGCCTCGACCTGCTCGCTCGTTTTACCGAAACGGCGCTGGCGGGAAGCGAAATCGGCCAGCGCATTGCGCATGGCATCGTGTTTGAAGTCCGGCCAGAACAGGTCGGAAAAATACAACTCGGCATAGGCCAGCTGCCAGAGCAGGAAGTTGCTGATGCGGTGCTCGCCACCGGTACGGATACACAGGTCCGGCAACGGCAGATCGCCCGTGACCAGGCAGGTCTGCAGCAGATCAGGCGTGATGTCTTCCGGACGCAAGTGCCCGGCCTGAACTTCTCGCGCCAGTCGTTGCGCAGCTTGCGCGATATCCCACTGACCACCGTAATTGGCGGCGATCTGCAGGATAAAACGATTGGCGCCAGCCGTCATGGCCTCGGCTTCACGCATGGCTGCCTGCAGCTCCGGATGAAAACGCGAGCGATCGCCAATGATGCGCAGGCTGATGTTGTTGTCGTTGAGGCGCTTGGCCTCACGACGCAGCGCCCTGAAGAACAGATCCATCAAGGCGCTGACCTCATCGGCCGGACGCTGCCAGTTCTCGCTGGAAAAGGCGAACAGGGTCAACACTTCGACCTTGGCCTCGGCACACACCTCAATGACCGCACGTACCGCATCCACGCCCGCTTTATGCCCGGCGACACCCGGCATAAAGCGCTTTTTCGCCCAGCGATTGTTACCATCCATGATAATCGCGACATGGCGCGGCACCGCGAACGGTGCAGTCTGCTTGGTCTTTTCCATGAAAACGCGACCCTTATACGGCCATCAGGTCTTTTTCTTTCTCTGCCAGCTTCGCGTCGATTTCTGCCACGAACTTCTTGGTCAGATCGTCGATCTCGCCAGTGGCGCGACGCTCTTCGTCTTCGCTGATTTCTTTTTCCTTGACCAGATCCTTGAGCTGGCTGTTGGCATCACGACGGATGTTACGCACCGCTACACGGGCATCCTCAGCAACGTCGCGAGCCTGCTTGGTGAAACCACGACGGGTTTCTTCAGTCAGCGCCGGCATGCTGATCAGCAGCAACTCGCCAAGGTTGGTCGGGTTCAGGTTCAGACCAGCACTGCCGATCGCCTTGTCGACAGCACCCAGCATGTTGCGCTCGAAGGCGACGACTTGCAGGGTACGGGCGTCCTTGACGGTGATGTTGGCCACTTGCTTGATCGGGGTGTCGGCGCCGTAGTACGGCACCATCACGCCTTCCAGGATGCTCGGGTGCGCCTGGCCGGTACGAATGCGGCCGAAATTGTGCGCCAGCGATTCCACGGACTTCTGCATGCGCTCTTTAGCGTCTTTCTTGATTTCGTTGATCATTGTTCGCCTTCCTCGATCAGGGTTCCTTCAGCGCCGCCATGCACGATGTTCAGCAGGGCGCCGGGCTTGTTCATGTTAAATACGCGTAGCGGCATCTTGTGGTCGCGGCACAGGCAAATCGCCGTCAGATCCATCACACCCAGCTTGCGATCCAGCACTTCATCGTAGGTCAGATGATCGAACTTCTCGGCATGCGGGTCTTTGAACGGATCAGCGGTGTAGACGCCATCGACCTTGGTCGCCTTGAGTACGACATCGGCATCGATTTCGATTGCACGCAGGCAGGCAGCCGAATCCGTCGTAAAGAACGGGTTACCCGTACCGGCCGCGAAAATCACCACGTCCTTGGAGTTCAAGTGGCGCATGGCCTTGCGGCGATCGTAGTGATCGGTCACGCCGACCATGGAAATGGCCGACATCACGATGGCCGAGATATTGGCACGTTCCAGCGCGTCGCGCATTGCCAGGGCGTTCATCACAGTGGCCAGCATGCCCATGTGGTCGCCGGTAACCCGATCCATGCCCGCCGCGCTGAGCGCCGCGCCGCGGAACAGGTTGCCACCACCGATGACCAGACCGACCTGAACACCGATGCCGACCAGTTGGCCAACTTCCAATGCCATGCGATCCAGAACTTTCGGGTCGATCCCGAACTCTTCCGAGCCCATCAGGGCCTCGCCGCTAAGCTTGAGTAGAATGCGTTTATAGCGAGCCTGATAACCACTGCCCTGCTGAGCCATTGCGAATCTCTCCTGCGGCGTATTTTAAAATTCTTTGCGAGCTGTTTACAGCTGGCGTTCAATCTAGCTTGGCGCTGCTTCAGCGCCATCGGAACACGGCTTTGTAAGCCAGTTCCAAAAGGAAACCAAATAAAAATTGGTGCCCCATCTGAAAAGAGGCTGCGCGCGTGAGCGGGCAGCCTCTTCTGGGCGACAGTTAAAAAACCGTCTTATTGCTTGGCGGCAGCCAGCTGGGCAGCAACTTCTTCCGCGAAGTTGTCCACTGGCTTCTCGATGCCTTCGCCTACTTTGAAGTAAGTGAAGGAAACGATTTCAGCGCCGGCTTTCTTGGCCAGTTCGCCGACCTTGATTTCAGGGTTCTTGACGAAAGCCTGCTCAACCAGGCTGGCTTCGGCCAGGAACTTGCTGATACGGCCCTTGACCATGTTTTCAACGATGTTTTCCGGCTTGCCGGCGATCTTGTCAGCGTTCAGCGTCAGGAACACGCCTTTCTCGCGCTCGATCGCTTCAGCGGAAACTTCCGATGGCAGCAGGAATTCAGGGTTGGTAGCCGCTACGTGCATAGCGATGTCCTTGGCCAGCTCAACACTGCCGCCTTTCAGGACAACTGCAACACCGATCTTGTTGCCGTGCAGGTAGCCACCGACAACGTCACCTTCAACGCGCTTCAGACGACGGATGTTGACGTTTTCGCCAACCTTGCCGACCAGTACCAGGCGAGCAGTTTCTTGAGCTTCGATCAGCGGAGCAACATCAGTCAACTTGTCGGCGAACGCTTTTTCAACGCTTGCTGCAACAAATTCCTTGAAGTCGTCCTGCAGGGCCAGGAAGTCGGTCTGCGAGTTCACTTCCAGCAGAACGGCGGATTTACCGTCTTCCTTCAGAGCGATAGCGCCTTCAGCGGCAACGTTGCCGGCTTTCTTGGCAGCCTTGATGGCGCCCGAAGCGCGCATGTCATCAATGGCTTTCTCGATGTCGCCGCCAGCCTTGGTCAAGGCCTTTTTGCAGTCCATCATGCCTTCGCCAGTACGCTCGCGCAGTTCTTTGACCAACGCTGCAGTAATCTCTGCCATTTCAAATTCCTCTTGGATAGGTTTTCAACCATTCCACCCGATCGAACGGGCGATCAATTCTTCCCGAACCACCCTTGTTAGCTGCCGCACGTTACAGATAGAGCAGTGGGCGCCGACAAATGGTTTTCGAGGTGGCAAAAAGGGGGCCAAGCCCCCTTTTTGCTTACTGAGTCAACGCCAGGGCGTCAATTACTCAGCTGCAGCCTGAGTTTCTTCAGCTGCGAACTCAACGGTGCCGCCGGCAACATTGTTGCGACCGCGGATGACAGCGTCAGCCATCGAACCCATGTACAGCTGGATAGCGCGGATTGCGTCATCGTTGCCTGGGATGATGTAGTCAACGCCTTCCGGGCTGCTGTTGGTATCGACTACGCCGATAACCGGGATACCCAGCTTGTTGGCTTCGGTGATCGCGATGCGCTCGTGATCAACGTCGATAACGAACAGAGCGTCTGGCAGACCGCCCATGTCCTTGATACCACCCAGGGAACGATCCAGCTTTTCCAGGTCACGGGAGCGCATCAGCGCTTCTTTCTTGGTCAGCTTGGCGAAAGTACCGTCTTCGGCTTGTACTTCAAGGTCACGCAGACGCTTGATGGAAGCACGGATGGTTTTGAAGTTGGTCAGCATGCCGCCCAACCAGCGGTGATCGACGTACGGCGAACCGCAACGTGCTGCTTCTTCAGCAACGATCTTGCCAGCGGAACGCTTGGTGCCGACGAACAGAATCTTGTTTTTGCCCTGGGCCAGGCGCTCTACGAAAGTCAGAGCTTCGTTGAACATTGGCAGGGTTTTTTCAAGGTTGATGATGTGGATCTTGTTACGCGCGCCGAAAATGTACTTGCCCATTTTCGGGTTCCAGTAACGGGTCTGGTGACCGAAGTGCACACCGGCCTTCAGCATATCGCGCATGTTGACTTGGGACATGATAGTTCCTTAATAAGTCGGGTTTGGCCTCCACGTATCCCAATGACCAACCAGCAGCATCAGCTGAAGGCACCCAGGTCATCGTGTCGACACGTGTGTGGATTTAGGCTTTTCGGGACATCCCCGGAAAGCGGCGCATTTTATATCACAAGGCAAGGCAAAACGGAACCCGGATTCTGAAATCCTGGCGGGCGCCTGGCTCCACCCCCTTGGAATCCGCCAAGAATGCACCATCCTATAGAGAGAAGCGATGCACACAGGCGCAGATTTGCACTGATCGTCTGGTAGAATCGCATTTTCAGGGCTGCGAAGATCGATCGCGCAATGCCCTTTCCGTTTAGAAAGCGCCGCCTGGCGCAGAGAGAGCCTGTATGACCGTCACCCTCAAAACCCCCGAGGATATTGCCAAAATGCGTATCGCCGGCAAACTGGCCGCCGACGTGCTGGAAATGATTGCCGAATATGTCAAGCCGGGCGTTACCACCGATCAACTGAACCAGATCTGCCACGACTACATCGTCAATGAGCAGAAGGCCATCCCTGCCCCGCTCAACTACAAGGGCTATCCGAAGTCGATCTGCACGTCGATCAACCACGTAGTCTGCCACGGCATCCCGAACGACAAGCCGCTCAAAGATGGCGACACCCTGAACATCGACGTCACCGTCATCAAGGACGGCTACCACGGCGACACCAGCCGCATGTTCCACGTCGGCAACGTGCCGGTCTGGGCCGAGCGCTTGTCCAAGGTGACCCAGGAATGCATGTACAAGGCGATTGAAATCGTCAAACCCGGCTGCCGCCTGGGCGACATCGGCGAAATCATCCAGAAGCATGCTGAAAAGAACGGTTTCTCGGTGGTTCGCGAATTCTGCGGGCACGGTATCGGCAAGGTGTTCCACGAAGAGCCGCAGATCCTGCACTACGGCCGCGCTGGCACCGGCATGGAACTCAAGGCCGGCATGACCTTCACCATCGAGCCGATGATCAACCAGGGCCGTGCCGACACCAAGGTACTGGGCGACGGCTGGACCGCGATCACCAAGGACCGCAAGCTCTCGGCACAATGGGAGCACACCCTGCTGGTGACCGACACCGGTTACGAGATCTTCACCCTGCGCAGCGATGACACCATCCCTCGCGTTTCGCCCTGATCCCGTTACCGTACATCGCCTATAGAAAGGAAAGCCAATCGATGCCGCAGGTGGATCCCGAACTCTTCGACCGTGGCCAGTTCCAGGCCGAACTGGCCCTGAAGGCAAGCCCGATCGCGGCCTTCAAGAAGGCGATCCGCCAGGCCCGCGAGGTGCTTGACGCGCGCTTTCGCAGCGGCCGGGACATTCGCCGGCTGATCGAGGATCGCGCCTGGTTCGTCGACAACATCCTGCAAAAGGCCTGGGAGCAGTTCAACTGGAGCGAGGACGCCGACATCGCGCTGGTCGCGGTTGGCGGTTACGGCCGTGGTGAATTGCATCCTTACTCCGATATCGATTTGCTGATCCTGCTGGACAGCGCCGACCATGAAGTTTTCCGCGATTCCATCGAGCGTTTTCTGACGCTGTTGTGGGACATCGGCCTGGAGGTCGGTCAAAGCGTTCGCTCGATCGAGGAGTGCGCCGTCGAGGCCCGCGCCGATCTGACGGTCGTCACCAACCTGATGGAAAGCCGCACCATCGCCGGCCCCGAGCATTTGCGCCAGCGCATGCTGGACGTCACCAGCACCGCGCACATGTGGCCGAGCAAAGACTTCTTCCTGGCCAAGCGCGCCGAACAGAAGGCCCGCCACCACAAGTACAACGACACCGAATACAACCTGGAACCCAATGTCAAAGGCTCCCCCGGCGGCCTGCGGGATATCCAGACGATCCTGTGGGTGGCCCGTCGCGAGTACGGCACCCTGAACCTGCGAGCACTGGCCGGCGAAGGTTTTCTGGTGGAAAGCGAAAACGCCCTGCTCGCCTCTTCCCAGGAGTTCCTGTGGAAGGTTCGCTACGCCCTGCACATGCTCGCCGGTCGCGCCGAGGACCGCCTGCTGTTCGATCACCAGCGCACCATTGCCGGGCTGCTCGGCTTCAAAGGCGACGACGCCAAGCAAGCCATCGAAAATTTCATGCAGCAGTATTACCGGGTGGTGATGAGCATCGCCCAGCTAAGCGACCTGATCATCCAGCACTTCGAGGAAGTCATCCTCGCACCGCAAGACCAGGCGCCACCACAGCCGATCAACTCGCGCTTCCAGCTGCATGACGGCTATATCGAAGCACGCAACGACAACGTCTTCCGCCGCACGCCGTTCGCCATGCTCGAGATTTTCGTGCTGATGGCCCAGCAGCCGGAAATCAAGGGCGTGCGCGCCGACACCATTCGTCTGCTGCGGGAAAACCGTCACCTGATCGACGACGACTTCCGCAACGATATTCGCAACACCAGCCTGTTTATCGAGCTGTTCAAGTGCAAGATCGGCATCCACCGCAACCTGCGGCGGATGAACCGCTACGGCATCCTTGGGCGCTATCTGCCCGAATTCGGCTTTATCGTCGGGCAGATGCAACATGACCTGTTCCACATCTACACGGTCGACGCGCACACCCTGAACCTGATCAAGCACCTGCGTAAGTTGCAGTACACCCAGGTGTCGGAAAAATTCCCGCTGGCCAGCAAGCTCATGGGCAAGCTGCCCAAACCCGAGCTGATCTACATGGCCGGCCTGTACCACGACATCGGCAAAGGCCGACATGGCGATCACTCGGACATCGGCGCCGTGGATGCCGAGGCTTTTTGCCAGCGCCACCATCTGCCAGTGTGGGACAGTCGCCTGATCGTGTGGCTGGTGCAAAACCACCTGGTGATGTCGACCACCGCTCAGCGCAAGGACTTGTCCGACCCTCAGGTGATCCACGATTTCGCACAGATCGTCGGCGACGAAACCCGCCTCAACTATCTGTATGTGCTGACCGTCGCCGACATCAACGCCACCAACCCGACCCTGTGGAACTCCTGGCGCGCCAGCCTGTTGCGTCAGCTCTACACCGAAACCAAGCGCGCCCTGCGTCGCGGCCTGGAGAACCCGGTGGACCGCGAAGAGCAGATCCGCCAGACCCAGAGCGCCGCCCTGGATATCCTGGTGCGCGGCGGCACCGACCCGGACGATGTCGAGCAACTGTGGGCGCAGTTGGGTGATGACTATTTCCTGCGCCACACCGCCGGCGACGTGGCCTGGCACAGCGACGCGATCCTCCAGCAACCGGCCGACGGCGGGCCACTGGTGCTGATCAAGGAAACCACCCAGCGCGAATTTGAAGGTGGCACGCAAATCTTCATCTATGCCCCCGACCAGCACGACTTCTTTGCCGTGACCGTGGCGGCGATGGACCAGCTCAACCTGAACATTCACGACGCCCGGATCATCACCTCCAGTAGCCAGTTCACCCTCGACACCTACATCGTGCTCGACGCCGACGGCGACTCGATCGGCGATAACCCGGCGCGGATCAAGCAAATCCGTGACGGCCTGACCGAAGCCCTGCGCAACCCGGACGACTACCCGACCATCATCCAGCGCCGGGTTCCGCGTCAGCTCAAGCATTTCGCCTTTGCGCCGCAGGTGACGATCCACAACGACGCCCAGCGCCAGGTGACGGTACTGGAGCTCACGGCGCCCGACCGCCCGGGCCTGCTGGCGCGGGTCGGCACGATTTTCCTGGAGTTCGATCTGTCGCTGCAAAACGCCAAGATCGCCACCCTCGGCGAGCGCGTGGAAGACGTGTTTTTCATTACCGACGCCAACAACCAGCCACTGTCCGACCCGCTACTGTGCAGCCGCCTGCAGGATGCGATCGTCGAGCAACTGAGCGTCAACCAGGAACCCGATATCAAACTGTCGCGCATCAGCATCTGAACCAACAACGCGAGCCCGCCCTTTGTAGGAGCTGGCTTGCCAGCGAAGGAATCAAAAGCGCCACGTTTACCCGGTAAGCACGCGTTATCGTTGACGACCATCGCTGGCAAGCCAGCTCCTACAGGAAACAGGGTTTGCCCGTTCCCACACCGAACGAGATCTATCGATGAACAACGCTTTGTCCCAGCTCCAGCCCTACCCGTTCGAGAAACTCCGCGCCCTGCTTGGCAGCGTGACGCCGAACCCGGACAAGCGCCCGATCGCGCTGTCCATCGGCGAGCCGAAACACCGCTCGCCAAGCTTTGTCGCCGAGGCCCTGGCCAGCAATCTGGAAAAAATGGCCGTGTACCCGACCACCCTCGGTATCCCGGAGCTGCGCGAAGCCATCGCGGCATGGTGCGAACGTCGCTTCGATGTCCCCAAAGGCTGGATCGACCCGGCGCGCAACGTACTGCCAGTCAACGGCACCCGCGAAGCGCTGTTCGCCTTCACCCAGACCGTGGTCAACCGTGGCGATGACGCGCTGGTGGTCAGCCCGAACCCGTTCTACCAGATCTACGAAGGCGCGGCGTTCCTCGCCGGGGCCAAGCCGCATTACCTGCCGTGCCTGGACGAAAACGGCTTCAACCCGGATTTCGACGCCGTGTCGCCAGACATCTGGAAACGCTGCCAGATCCTGTTCCTGTGCTCGCCAGGCAACCCGACCGGCGCCTTGATTCCGGTGCAAACCCTGAAAAAGCTGATCGCCCTGGCCGACGAACACGACTTCGTGATTGCCGCCGATGAGTGCTACAGCGAGCTGTACTTCGACGAACAAACCCCGCCACCCGGCCTGCTCAGCGCTTGCGCAGAACTGGGTCGCAAGGACTTCAAGCGTTGTGTGGTATTCCACAGCCTGTCCAAGCGTTCGAACCTGCCGGGGTTGCGTTCGGGCTTTGTCGCCGGTGACGCCGACATCCTCAAGGGCTTTTTGCTCTATCGCACCTACCACGGCTGCGCAATGCCGGTTCAAACACAACTGGCCAGCGTTGCCGCGTGGAATGACGAGGTGCATGTGCGCGCCAACCGTGCGCTGTATCGCGAGAAGTTCGATGCGGTGCTGGAGATCCTCAGCCCGGTTATGGACGTACAGCGGCCAGATGGCAGCTTCTACCTGTGGCCGAATGTAGCCGGTGACGACGCCGCCTTCTGCCGTGACCTGTTCGAGCAGGAGCACGTGACCGTGGTGCCGGGCTCTTACTTGTCGCGGGATGTGGATGGCGTCAACCCGGGTGCCGGGCGTGTACGCATGGCACTGGTTGCGCCGCTTGCCGAGTGTGTCGAAGCTGCAGAGCGCATTCGCGCGTTCATCCAGCGCCGCAAATAACCCCGCCGCCGCTCAGGGCCAGGTGTTACTTCACCTGGCCGGGTTTGGCTTCACTCAAATCCAGTTCCCCCCAACACCTCATGCAACACGTCATCGCCAATCTGCTGATGACGACTGAGGCTGTACAACTCCAGCCGCCGCGAAACCGTCCGTCCATGGCATAATCCCAGACCATTTATTTCCAGCACCTGTAAAGGGGGCGATTCCTTGACCGTTTCAAGCAAAACGTTGCACCTTTTCGGCATCAAAGCCTGCGACACCATGAAAAAGGCGCGCACCTGGCTCGATGAACACGCTGTCAGCTATGACTTTCATGATTACAAGGCGGTCGGTATCGACCGTGAACACCTGACCCAATGGTGCAACGAGCACGGCTGGGAAGTGGTGTTGAACCGTGCAGGCACGACCTTTCGCAAGCTCGACGACGAACGCAAAGCCGATCTCGACCAGACGAAAGCCATCGAACTGATGCTCGCACAGCCCTCGATGATCAAGCGCCCGGTGCTCGATCTCGGTGACCGAACCCTGATTGGCTTCAAGCCAGATATCTACGCGGCCGCGCTCAAGTAAGCAGCCCGATCAATTTTGTTAGAGGTATACACATGTCTACTACCCTGTTCAGCCTGGCCTTCGGCGTCGGCACTCAAAACCGTCAAGGCGCATGGCTGGAAGTGTTCTACGCCGCCCCGGTGCTCAAGCCATCGGCTGAAGTCCTGGCCGCTATCGCACCGGTCCTGGGCTACACCGAAGGCAATCAGGCCATCGCGTTCAGCACCGCCCAGGCCTCGCAACTGGCTGAAGCGCTGAAAAGCGTCGACGCGGCCCAGGCTGCCCTGCTGACCCGCCTGGCCGAGAGCCACAAGCCGCTGGTCGCCACCCTGCTGGCCGAAGACACCCAGCTGTCGTCCACCCCGGAGGCTTACCTCAAGCTGCACCTGCTGAGCCATCGCCTGGTCAAGCCACACGGCCTGAACCTGGCCGGGATCTTCCCGTTGCTGCCAAACGTGGCCTGGACCAGCCAGGGCGCGGTCGACCTGAGCGAACTGGCCGAACTGCAACTCGAAGCCCGTCTGCGCGGCGAGCTGCTGGAAGTGTTCTCGGTGGACAAGTTCCCGAAAATGACCGACTACGTGGTTCCGGCCGGCGTGCGTATCGCTGACGCTGCGCGCCTGCGCCTGGGCGCTTACGTGGGCGAAGGCACCACCGTGATGCACGAAGGTTTCATCAACTTCAATGCCGGCACCGAAGGCCCGGGCATGATTGAAGGCCGCGTATCCGCTGGCGTATTCGTCGGCAAGGGTTCGGACCTGGGCGGCGGCTGCTCGACCATGGGCACCCTGTCGGGCGGCGGCAACATCGTGATCAAGGTCGGCGAAGGCTGCCTGATCGGCGCCAACGCCGGTATCGGTATCCCGTTGGGCGACCGCAACACCGTCGAGTCGGGCCTGTACCTGACCGCCGGCACCAAAGTCGCGCTGCTGGACGAAAACAATCAACTGGTCAAAGTGGTCAAGGCCCGTGAACTGGCCGGCCAGACCGACCTGCTGTTCCGTCGCAATTCGCAAACCGGTGCCGTGGAATGCAAAACCCACAAGTCGGCCATCGAACTGAACGAAGCGCTGCACGCTCACAACTAAGCGTTACACGAGCACCTGTGTAGGAGCGAGCTTGCTCGCGATGGACGTCAACGATAACGCGCGGCACCAGACAGCACGCGTTGTCCATGCATTCTTCGCGAGCAAGCTCGCTCCTACAGTGTCAGGCGCATGGGCCCGATAACATGATGATTCTCTCTCCCTGGCGTGCCGATTTTCCGGCCATCGCCGCCCTGAAACGGCAAGGCCAGACCTATCTGGACAACGCCGCCACCACGCAAAAACCTCAAGCCCTGCTCGATGCCCTGGCGCATTACTACGCCAACGGTGCGGCCAACGTGCATCGGGCGCAGCATTTGCCCGGCGCCCACGCCACCCAGGCGTTCGAGGACAGCCGCCGCAAAGTCGCGCAATGGCTTAATACTGGCGATTGCGGGCAGATCATTTTTACCCACGGCGCGACGTCCGCGCTGAATCTCCTGGCCTACGGCCTGGAACATCTTTTCAATCCGGGCGACGAGATTGTCATCAGCGCCCTGGAACACCACGCCAACCTGTTGCCGTGGCAGCAACTGGCGCACCGTCGCGACCTGAAACTGCTGATCCTGCCGCTGGATGCCGATGGCGTGATCGACCTCGAAGCCGCCGCCGGCTTGATCGGTCCACGCACGCGTCTGTTGGCCGTCAGTCAACTGTCCAACGTGATCGGCGCGTGGCAACCGCTACCTCCATTGCTGGCACTGGCCAAGGCGCACAATGCCCTGACCGTGATCGACGGTGCCCAGGGCGTGGTCCATGGCCGCCACGACGTGCAAGCGCTGGGCTGCGACTTTTATGTCTGCTCCAGCCACAAGCTCTACGGCCCCGATGGCCTGGGCGTGCTGTTCGGGCGCAATACAGCGCTGCAGCAGCTGCGCCCCTGGCAGTTCGGTGGCGAAATGGTGCTGGACGCCAATTATCACGACGCACGCTTTCGCCCGGCACCGCTGGGTTTCGAGGCCGGGACGCCGCCGATTGCCAGTGTGATCGGCCTGGGAGCTACCCTGGATTATCTCGGAGGGCTCGATCAGGACGTCGTGTCCGCCCATGAAGCGGCGTTGCATGCCTGTCTGCTCAAGGGCCTGGAGGCACGCCACGGCATCCGCCTGCTGGGCAAACCGCAAGTGGCGCTGGCCAGTTTTACCGTCGAGGGTGTGCATAACTCCGATCTCGCGCATCTGCTGACCGAACAAGGCATCGCGGTGCGTGCCGGCCATCACTGCGCCATGCCGCTGCTTAAACGCTTTGAACTGGCCGGAGCGATTCGGGTGTCATTGGCGCTGTACAACGATTCCGAAGACCTGGAGCGGTTCTTTGAAGCCCTGGATCAGGCGCTGGCGCTATTGCGATGAACCTGCCTGCCGATGCCGCGACGGCACTCGAGACCTTTCAGCAAGCGGCCGGCTGGGAACAGCGCGCACGCCTGCTGATGCAATGGGGCGAGCGCCTGCCGGCGTTGAGTGATGCGCAGATGTGCGATGCCAACCGGGTGCATGGCTGTGAAAGCCAGGTGTGGCTGGTGGGTGAATTACGCGATGACCATTGGCAGTTCAGCGCCAACAGCGACGCCCGGTTGATTCGCGGATTGGTGGCGTTGTTGCTGGCGCGGGTCAACGGGTTGTCGGCGGCGGAGTTGCAGCAGGTGGATTTGCCGGACTGGTTCAATCAGTTGGGACTGGGGCGGCAGTTGTCCGAGTCGCGCAGTAATGGTTTGAATGCGGTGCTTCAGCGGATGAATGAGTTGGCTCAATAAAGGGGCTGCTTCGCAGCCCATCGCGAGCAAGCTCGCTCCCACAGGGATTGGCGGTGAATCCGGATTTTGCATCCGACACTCACTCCTGTGGGAGCGGGCTTGCCCCGGGCGGCGTTCCGACGAAGAGGCCATCAGCCATACCGATCAGGCCTCAGGCTTGACCCGCTCCGCCGGCCGCCGCACACCCGCGACAATCTTGTCCACGGCCTTGGTCGCCGCAACCATGCCGAACGTCGCCGTCACCATCATCACTGCGCCAAACCCGCCAGCGCAGTCGAGCTTCACGCCATCACCGACAAAACTTTTCTGCAGGCAAATGCTGCCATCCGGTTTCGGGTAACGCAGTTGCTCGGTGGAAAACACGCACGGCACGCTGTAATGGCGGGTCACGGTGCGTGAAAAGCCGTAGTCGCGGCGCAGTGTCGAACGCACTTTCGAGGCCAGCGGATCATTGAACGTGCGATTGAGGTCGCAGACCTGGATCAGCGTCGGGTCAATCTGCCCGCCCGCGCCACCGGTGGTGATGATCTGGATCTTGCGGCGCTTGCACCAGGCGATCAGCGCGGCCTTGGCGTTGACGCTGTCGATGCAGTCGATCACGCAGTCGATGTTCGGCGTGATGTACTCGGCCATGGTGTCGCGGGTAACGAAGTCAGGCACCGCGTGCACCGTGCAGTCCGGGTTGATCCCGCGCAGACGCTCGGCCATCACCTCGACCTTGGGCTTGCCCACCGTGCTGTCCAGCGCGTGCAACTGACGGTTGGCATTGCTGACGCAGACGTCATCCAGGTCAAACAGCGAAATCTCGCCCACGCCACAACGGGCCATGGCTTCCGCCGCCCAGGAACCGACGCCACCGACACCGACGATCGCCACATGGGCCGCGCGCAGGCGCTCAAGGCCTTCGATGCCATACAAACGGGCGATGCCGGCAAACCGCGGATCTTCTGTACTCATGACCATTACCCCAAAAACCGGCGGGCATTATATGGCGAGTTGGAGACAAAATCAGTTATAGGAAAAAGCGAAAGAACTTTAGCGAAACCAGATTGCCCAATGTCCGGCAATTCCCTGTCCGCTGTACGACCAGAGAATGCCCGGTGTAGGATGCGCGCCCCTTGGCGACCGCCAACCGTTCCTTCGTTCCACAGTCTTTGGAACCCGAAATAGCTATGTCATCGCGTAAATTTGGACTCAACCTGGTCGTGGTGCTCGCCATCGCTGCCTTGTTTACCGGCTTCTGGGCGCTGATCAACCGCCCGGTCACCGCCCCCAACTGGCCAGAACAGATCTCCGGCTTCTCCTACTCGCCATTCCAGCAGGGCCAGTTCCCGCAGAAAGACCAGTACCCGACCGACGATCAAATGCGTCGCGACCTGGAGATCATGAGCAAGCTGACGGACAACATCCGCATCTACTCGGTCGATGGCACCCTGCAAGACATCCCGAAACTGGCGGAAGAGTTCGGCCTGCGGGTGACCCTGGGGATCTGGATCAGCCCGGACCAGGAACGCAACGAACGGGAAATCACCCGCGCCATTGAAATCGCCAACGCCTCGCGCAGCGTGGTTCGCGTGGTGGTCGGCAACGAAGCGATTTTCCGCAAGGAAATCACCGCCGCCGAACTCAGCGTCATGCTCGATCGCGTGCGTGCCGCCGTGAAGGTGCCGGTAACCACGTCCGAACAGTGGCACGTGTGGGAAGAACACCCGGAACTGGCCAAACACGTCGACCTGATCGCCGCGCACATCCTGCCTTACTGGGAATTCATCCCGATGGACAAGGCCGGGCAGTTCGTCCTCGACCGCGCCCGCGACCTGAAAAAGATGTTCCCGAAAAAGCCACTGCTGCTGTCCGAAGTGGGCTGGCCGAGCAACGGCCGCATGCGCGGTGGCGCCGATGCGTCGCCGGCAGACCAGGCGATCTACCTGCGAACCCTGGTCAACAAACTCAACCGCCAGGGCTTTAACTACTTCGTGATCGAAGCGTTTGACCAGCCGTGGAAAGCCAGCGACGAAGGTTCCGTCGGCGCCTATTGGGGCGTGTTCAACGCCGCGCGCCAGCAGAAGTTCAACTTCGAAGGCCCGGTGGTGGCGATTCCGCAATGGCGCGTGTTGGCCATTGGTTCGGTGGTATTGGCGCTGTTGTCGCTGACCCTGCTGATGATCGACGGCTCGGCCCTGCGTCAACGCGGCCGGACCTTCCTGACCTTCACCGCGTTCCTCGGTGGTTCGGCACTGGTGTGGATCGGTTACGACTACAGCCAGCAATACAGCACCTGGTTCAGCCTGACCGTTGGTTTCTTGCTCGCCCTCGGTGCGCTCGGGGTGTTTATCGTGTTGCTGACCGAAGCCCACGAACTGGCCGAGACCGTCTGGACCCACAAACGCCGGCGTGAATTCCTGCCCGTGGTAGGCGATTCGGATTACCGACCGAAAGTCTCGATCCACGTGCCCTGCTACAACGAGCCGCCGGAGATGGTCAAACAGACCCTCAATGCCCTGGCCAACCTCGACTATCCGGACTTCGAAGTCCTGATCATCGACAACAACACCAAGGACCCGGCGGTCTGGGAACCGGTGCGCGATTACTGCGCAACCCTCGGCCCACGCTTCAAGTTCTTCCACGTGGCACCGCTGGCCGGCTTCAAGGGCGGCGCGCTGAACTACCTGATCCCGCACACCGCCAAGGATGCCGAAGTCATTGCCGTGATCGACTCGGACTACTGCGTCGACCGCAACTGGCTCAAGCACATGGTGCCGCACTTCGCCGACCCGAAAATCGCCGTGGTGCAGTCGCCGCAGGATTACCGCGACCAGAACGAAAGCACCTTCAAGAAGCTCTGCTACGCGGAATACAAAGGCTTCTTCCACATCGGCATGGTCACCCGCAATGACCGTGACGCGATCATCCAGCACGGCACCATGACCATGACCCGTCGCTCGGTGCTCGAAGAGTTGGGTTGGGCCGACTGGTGCATCTGTGAAGACGCCGAACTGGGCCTGCGAGTATTCGAGAAAGGCCTGTCGGCGGCGTATTACCACACCAGCTACGGCAAAGGCCTGATGCCCGATACCTTCATCGACTTCAAGAAGCAGCGTTTCCGCTGGGCTTACGGAGCGATTCAGATCATCAAGCGCCACACCGCCAGCCTGCTGCGCGGCAAGGACACAGAGCTGACCCGCGGCCAGCGCTATCACTTCCTCGCGGGCTGGTTGCCGTGGGTGGCGGACGGCATGAACATCTTCTTCACCGTTGGCGCGCTGTTGTGGTCGGCGGCGATGATCATCGTGCCGCAACGGGTCGATCCACCGCTGCTGATTTTCGCGATCCCGCCATTGGCGCTGTTCGTGTTCAAGGTCGCCAAGATCATCTTCCTCTACCGCCGTGCGGTCGGGGTCAACTTGAAGGATGCCTTCTGCGCGGCGCTGGCCGGCCTGGCGTTGTCCCATACCATCGCCAAAGCGGTGCTGTACGGCTTCTTCACCAGCAGCATACCGTTCTTCCGCACCCCGAAAAACGCCGACAACCACGGCTTCTGGGTGGCGATTTCGGAAGCCCGGGAAGAGATGTTCATCATGCTGTTGTTGTGGGGCGCGGCCTTGGGGATCTTCCTGGTCCAGGGCCTGCCGAGCAATGACATGCGCTTCTGGGTCACCATGCTGCTGGTGCAGTCGCTACCGTACGTCGCGGCGCTGATCATGGCGTTCCTGTCGTCGCTGCCCAAACCGGTGGTTGAACCAGAACCTGCAACAGCGTAATCCGTTATTAGATAACGTCAAACGGCGACCTTCGGGTCGCCGTTTTGCTTTAGAATGATCGCCCTTTTCAATGCCAACACACTCGGTAGGAGCTGCCGAAGGCTGCGATCTTTTGATTTTCAGAATCAGGATCAAAAGATCGCAGCCTTCGGCAGCTCCTACAGGTTTATCGTGCTGCACACATCGGAGTTTTCCATGACGGCCCACGCCGACCTTTCGCCGACCCTTCAACTCGCCATCGACCTGATCCGCCGTCCGTCCGTGACGCCGATCGACGCCGATTGCCAGAAGCAGATGATGCAGCGCCTGGGCGATGCCGGTTTCACCCTGGAACCGATGCGCATCGAAGATGTGGATAACTTCTGGGCCACCCACGGCCAGGACGACGGTCCGGTGCTGTGCTTCGCCGGCCACACCGACGTGGTCCCGACCGGTCCGGTGTCTGCCTGGCAAATCGAACCGTTCAATGCGCTGATCGACGAACACGGCATGCTCTGCGGCCGTGGCGCCGCCGACATGAAAGGCAGCCTTGCCGCCATGACCGTCGCGTCCGAGCGTTTTGTCGCCGACTACCCGAATCACAAGGGCAAAGTCGCGTTCCTGATCACCAGTGATGAAGAAGGCCCGGCGCACCACGGCACCAAGGCCGTGGTCGAACGCCTCGCCGCGCGCAAGGAACGTCTGGACTGGTGCATCGTCGGCGAGCCATCGAGCACCACCCTGGTGGGTGACGTGGTCAAGAACGGCCGTCGCGGCTCCCTCGGCGCCAAGCTGACCGTGCGCGGCGTGCAAGGCCACGTGGCCTATCCGCACCTGGCGAAGAACCCGATCCACCTCGCCGCCCCGGCCCTGGCGGAACTTGCCGCCGAGCATTGGGACCACGGCAACGATTTCTTCCCGCCGACCAGTTTCCAGATCTCCAACGTCAACTCCGGCACCGGTGCGACCAACGTGATCCCCGGTGACCTGGTGGCGGTGTTCAACTTCCGCTTCTCCACCGAGTCCACCGTCGAAGGCCTGCAAAAGCGCGTCGCCGACATCCTCGACAAGCATGGCCTGGACTGGCACGTCGACTGGGCCCTGTCCGGCCTGCCGTTCCTCACCGAGCCGGGCGCGCTGCTGGACGCGGTGTCGTCGAGCATCAAGGACATCACCGGTCGCGAAACAAAAGCCTCCACCAGCGGTGGCACCTCAGACGGGCGCTTCATCGCGACCATGGGCACCCAAGTGGTTGAACTGGGCCCGGTCAACGCGACCATCCACCAGGTCAACGAGCGCGTGCTGGCAGCGGATCTCGACGTGCTGACCGAAATCTACTACCAGACTCTGATCAAGTTGCTCGCCTGATGCTTGCGTGTCCGATCTGCAGTGAACCGCTGAACGCGGTGGACAACGGCGTGGCCTGCCCCGCCGGGCATCGTTTCGACCGTGCGCGCCAGGGTTACTTGAACCTGTTGCCGGTGCAGCACAAAAACAGCCGCGACCCTGGGGATAATCAGGCGATGGTCGAAGCCCGCCGCGACTTCCTCAATGCCGGCCATTACGCGCCGGTGGCCAAGCGCCTGGCGCAACTGGCTGCCGATTACGCGCCACAGCGCTGGGTGGACATCGGTTGTGGCGAGGGCTACTACACCGCACAAATCGCCGAGGCCCTGCCTGATGCCGAAGGTTATGCCCTGGACATCTCCCGGGAAGCGGTCAAACGTGCCTGCAAACGCAATCCCGGGCTAACCTGGTTGATCGCCAGCATGGCCCGCGTGCCGCTGGCATCGGGCAGTTGCCAGTTCCTGGCCAGCGTCTTCAGCCCGCTGGACTGGGAGGAAGCCAAACGCCTGCTCAGCGTCGGCGGCGGCCTGATGAAAGTCGGGCCGACCAGCGGCCACCTGATGGAACTGCGTGAACGGTTGTACGACGAAGTCCGTGAGTACATTGACGACAAGCATCTGGACCTGGTGCCGGAAGGCATGGCGCTGGCCCACAGTGAAACCCTGGAGTTCAAACTGACGCTGGTCAATGGTCAGGACCGCGCCAATCTGTTGGCCATGACACCCCACGGCTGGCGTGCCAGTGCCGAACGCCGGGCAGCGGTCATCGAACAGGCGGAACCGTTCGAGGTCACCGTATCGATGCGCTACGATTATTTCGTACTTCAATAACTTCAAACATTTTTGGTCTGGAGCAATGGCTCAAGACCGGCTAAATCCGCGAATGGATTTTTCAGACCCGCAGTGAGGACATCCATGCGCCAACCCGATATCGAGATTTACCTGAAAGACGCCGACGTCGACCACAAGGCCATCGCCGCCTGGCTCGGTGCGGCATTGGGTCCGTGCACGGATTGGGTCCAGAAGGGCCAGACCTACAAGTGCAAGGCCGGCAACGTACCGGTGACCTGGCTGCCAAAAGCCGTCGGTAAATGGAACAGCCTGTACCTGGAAAGCGACCAGACCCCTTGGGACGACGACATCGCCTGCGCCCGCGCCGCGTTTGCCGCGCTGAACGTCGAAGTGCGTTGCGCACCGGGTAGCTGGGTCGAGGAGGAAGGCGAGGAGACGGCGGACCGCTGGATTCGCATCAGCGCCGATGGTGAAGAGGAGATCACCTGGAAAACCGCGTAAAACCTGCACACCGCCCCTGTAGGAGCGAGCTTGCTCGCGATAACGGACTTACATTCAACATCTACGTTGACTGAAAGGTCCTCATCGCGAGCAAGCTAGCTCCCACAGTGTTTTGGGGTGCTCTGAAGATTTTGGTTACAGACCTACAACATCCTCGGCCTGCAACCCCTTCTGCCCTTCCACCACCGCATACTCGACCTGCTGGCCTTCGGTGAGCGAACGGTGGCCTTCGCCACGAATCGCGCGGTAGTGCACGAACACGTCCACCCCGTCCTCGCGCTGAATGAAGCCGTAGCCCTTGGCGTCGTTGAACCACTTCACGTTGCCGGTTTCGCGTGTTGCCATTTGTTCATACTCCCTTTTTATTATTGATCGGGCTTTTCGCAGGAAAGCCTCGGGAACGTCAGCCTGCGCATACCGGTCCCATGAGGGCAACGGCGACAGAACGCCGAGTATATGACAGACGTTAAAACTCTCAACAGGAGTTTACTTCCGCGCTTTTTTGCCGATTTTCGACGAATCCGGCACACTAGGGGGCCTTCTCAATTAGTTTCCGCGCCGCGCGGAAACTAATTGAGAAGGCCCCCTACGACCTCCCGAACAAACGCTCGGTTTTATTCACTCACGCAGAAGCCGTATGACCCGCTCCCCGTTTCGCCGTCTTGTGTTTGGCACCCTGCGCCGACTGTTGTATCTCTGGGTTCGCTCCGAGACGATCAACCAGTCGTCGTTCACCCTTAACCTCGACCGCAGTCGTCCGGTGTTCTACGTCCTGCAAAACCCTTCGCTGACCGACCTCGCCGTGGTCGACACCGAGTGCAGCAAGGCCGGCCTGCCACGCCCGGTGCTGCCGGTATCGGTGGGCAATCTGCTGGAACCCGCCGCGTTCTTCTACCTCACGCCGGACCCGGACTGGCTCGGCCGCCAGGACAAGCGCGGCGCGCCGCCGACCCTGACCCGTCTGGTCAGCGCCCTGAGCCAGAACGCCGCCGAAGATGCGCAGATCATCCCGGTCAGCGTGTTCTGGGGCCAGTCGCCGGACAGCGAAAACAGCCCGTGGAAACTCCTGTTCGCCGACAGCTGGGCCGTTACCGGGCGCCTGCGTCGCTTGCTGAGCGTCATCGTGCTGGGACGCAAGACCCGCGTGCAGTTCTCCGCGCCGATCCGCCTGCGCGAACTGATCGAGCACGACAAGGGCCACGAGCGCACCGTGCGCATGGCCCAGCGCATCCTGCGGGTGCACTTTCGCAACCTGAAGGCCGCAGTGATCGGCCCGGACATCTCCCACCGCCGCAATCTGGTCAAAGGTCTGCTGAACCAGCCACAGGTCAAACAAGCGATCCTCGATGAAGCCGAACGCGAGAACATCTCGCCGGAGAAAGCCAAAGCTCAAGCCCTGCGCTACGGCAACGAAATCGCCTCGGACTACACCTACACGGCGATCCGTTTCATGGAAGTGGTACTGAGCTGGTTCTGGAACAAGATCTACGACGGCATCAAGGTCAACCACATCGAAGGCGTGCAGAAGGTCGCCCAGGGTCACGAAGTGATCTACGTGCCGTGCCACCGTAGCCACATCGACTACCTGCTGCTGTCCTACCTGCTGTTTCGCAACGGCCTGACCCCGCCGCACGTCGCCGCCGGCATCAACCTGAACATGCCGGTGATCGGCGGCCTGCTGCGTCGCGGCGGTGCCTTCTTCATGCGCCGCACGTTCAAGGGCAATCCGCTGTACACCTCGGTGTTCAACGAATACCTGCACACCCTGTTCACCAAGGGCTTCCCGGTGGAGTACTTCGTCGAGGGCGGCCGTTCGCGCACCGGGCGCATGCTGCAACCCAAGACCGGGATGCTGGCGATCACCCTGCGCAGTTTTCTGCGTTCATCGCGCATGCCGATCGTGTTCGTGCCGGTGTACATCGGCTACGAGCGCGTGCTGGAAGGCCGGACCTACCTCGGCGAGTTGCGCGGTGCGGCCAAGAAAAAAGAATCGATCTTCGATATTTTCAAAGTCATTGGCGCACTCAAGCAGCGCTTCGGCCAGGTAGCGGTGAACTTCGGCGAGCCGATCAAGCTGGCGCAGTTCCTCGACGGCGAACAGCCGGACTGGCGCCAACAGGACCTCGGCCCGCAGTTCAGACCCGCCTGGCTCAACGAAACCACCAACCGCCTCGGCGAGAAAGTTGCACAGCATCTGAACGAAGCGGCGGCGATCAACCCGGTCAATCTGGTGGCACTGGCGTTGCTGTCCACCAGCCGCCTGGCCCTGGACGACCGCGCCATGGCACGAGTGCTGGATCTGTATCTGGCACTGCTGCGCAAGGTTCCGTACTCGCCACACACCACCCTGCCGGACGGCGATGGTCGCGCCCTGATCGAGCACGTGAAGGCCATGGACCTGCTGTCCGAGCAGAGCGATGCATTGGGCAAGATTCTCTATCTGGACGAGCAGAACGCCGTCCTGATGACCTACTACCGCAACAACGTGCTGCACATCTTCGCCCTGCCGGCGCTGCTGGCGAGCTTCTTCCAGAGCGCCTCGCGCATGCGCCGCGAACAGATCCTGCGCTACACCCGCGCGTTGTATCCCTACCTGCAAGCGGAGCTGTTCATTCGCTGGTCGCTGGACGAACTGGATGGGGTGATCGATCAATGGCTGCAAGCCTTCGTCGAGCAAGGCCTGCTGCGCTTCGAGAACGATGTGTACCTGCGCCCGGCGCCAAGCTCACGGCACTTCGTGCTGTTGACGCTACTGTCGAAAAGCATTGCCCAGACCCTGCAGCGCTTCTACATGACCGTGTCCCTGCTGCTCAACAGCGGCCAGAACAGCATCAGCGCCGAAGAACTGGAAGACCTGTGCACGGTCATGGCCCAGCGCCTGTCGATCCTGCATGGCCTCAACGCCCCGGAATTCTTCGACAAGAGCCTGTTCCGCCACTTCATCCAGACGATGCTTGACCTCGACGTGCTCAAGCGCGATGAAGCGGGCAAGTTGAGCTATCACGAATTGCTCGGTGAACTGGCCGAAGGCGCGGCCAAGCGGGTGTTGCCGGCGGAGATTCGCTTGTCGATTCGGCAGGTGGCGTTGCATCGTAGTGAAGATGCGGCGGATCAACCCGCACCGCCGGTCGAAACCGTCTAGATTGATCAGGGCGCCAGTCGGTTCTGGTGCCCTCGATACGGAGATCTTTCAATGAAAAAACTGTCCTCGATCGCGGCTGCCTTGCTGTTGACTGCCTGCCAGCATCCGACACCGCCGCCCAAGGCATCCCTCGATGGTGAAGTCTTCTACCTGCAACGCAGCGCACTGCCGCCGAACGCGGTCCTCAGCGTCAGCCTGCAAGACGTCTCACTGGCCGACGCCCCGGCGAAGGTCATCGACGAGCAACGCGGCCCGGTCAAAGGCCAGGTGCCGCTGCCCTTCCGTCTCAGCTACGACCCGTTGACGGTAGAAGCCAATCACCGTTACTCGGTGAATGCGCGCATTGAAGTCGACGGCAAACTGCTGTTCATCACCACCGAAAATCACGCCGTGCGCCTGGACGGCTCCGATCCACAACCCGTGAAGGTCCGTGTCGACGCGGCCCACTGAGTGTCTTTTTGAAAAAGGAAGTTGCCATGCTCCGCCCTACCCTCCGTTTTGCCGGCCTGTGCGCAGGTTTGATGTTCTGCGCCAGCGCGATGGCGTTGTCCTTCACCGACCTGTCGCAAAAAGACGCCACCGGTGGTCTCAAGGACGCCCTGACCCAAGGCGCGCAACTGGCCGTCAAACAACTCGGCACCCCGGGCGGTTTCAGCAACAACCCGGAGGTGAAAATCGAACTGCCGGGCAAACTGGGCAAAGTCGCGAGCAAAATGAAACAGTTCGGCATGGGTGATCAGGTCGATGAACTGGAAGCCAGCATGAACAAGGCGGCGGAAAGCGCCGTGACCCAGGCCCAGCCAATCCTGGTCGATGCCGTGAAGAAAATGACCGTGGAAGACGCCAAGGGCATCCTCAGCGGCGGCAACGAATCGGCCACCCAATACCTGAACAAGACCAGCCGCGAACAGATCCGCGCCAAATTCCTGCCCATCGTCAAGCAAGCCACCGACAAGGTTGGCCTGGCCCAGCAGTACAACTCGTTCGCCGGGCAAGCGGCAACCATGGGTGTCGTGGATGCGAAGAATGCCAACGTCGAAAACTACGTTACCGAGCAGGCGTTGAATGGCTTGTTCGAAATGATCGGCAAACAGGAAGAAACCATCCGCCAGAACCCGGCGGCAGCGGCCACCAGTTTGGCGAAGAAGGTGTTTGGAACCTTGTAGTTTTTAGCTGGTGACAACACCAGAAAGCCCGCTGAACCTTGTGAAGGTCAGCGGGCTTTTTCGTTCTCTATTGCTGCGGATCAAGCTGATCCAGCACCTCGCTCACCGATAGCTGTGCAAGGACAATCATCTGCTGAACGCCGAGTGCCAGATTGCAGGTGGGGGCCGGTCAGCATGGATGACAATTCGGTTGCCTTCACATTGGCTGAGGCGAGGGTTTCGTAGGCATGCACGAGGAGGGTTTCGGAATTGATGCCTGGGCGGATGGTGAAAATTGGGCAGGGGCGATTTGACGTGCCGGTATTTTCTTCGGACTCTGAAGTCGGGGGGTTGGGGCTCGGTTTGATCATTGTGACGCTCCTAACGATAGTCGGAGCGGCCAGCATCACTTGCAGATGATGGGTGGCAGCTGTGTGCGGGTCTGCAAGACCGAGAAGTTAGGAAACCCCGGCAGACCCGAAGGTCTCCCGCACACAGCCACCATAAATCGGAGGTCGCTAAAGAGCGCCACGATTATAGGTGCGCCTGTAGACGCCTAACAAATTATCGGCGGGCTTACAGTCCCGGTCGCTGAATTGGCAGCGACCGTCAAAGGCTAGAGATCGTGCTTCCGACGGGCAAGCTGAAAAACATGTCGGAGGTTTCCTTGTGACTTGAGGAAAACTACACAGGATTGGTCGGCTGACAGGCCGTCTTCGCTGGCAAGCCAGCTCCTACAGTTGATCGGCGTACACCGACGCTTCTCACCACTCATCAGGCCGAGCGTTAGCTCGCCTGCAACTCTTGATCTTGATCCACCCGCCCCCTCGGCAGGCCTCGTTCCGGTGTTCATCCGGGGATGGGCGCGCAGCGCCGTTCGACGCAGTCGAACTCATTGCATGTAGGTCGAAGCGAAGCCGACCGGAGGGCAATGCCCCCGGATGGATACCGGAGCGAAGGAACCCCGAGCCTTAGCGAGGGGCCGTACGTAAGGGGCGAGACCTTTTGGTTCCTTTTGGCTGGGCCGGCACTCCGGGCGTTTGCCAAAAGGGACTCGCTGTAAAAGCGAAACCGCCAGCCGCCGTTACCGAAGAAATGGATATTCACTCGGTCAAACGGCTTCCTTCCTGACCCGAAACCAAGCAGCATAAAGGGCAGGCAAAAAGAGCAGCGTCAACGCCGTGGCCACAATCAACCCCCCCATGATCGCCACCGCCATCGGCCCGAAAAACACACTCCGCGACAACGGAATCATCGCCAAAACGGCGGCAAGGGCCGTCAACACAATCGGCCGGAACCGCCGAACCGTAGCCTCGATAATCGCCTGCCAAGGCTTGAGCCCCGCAGTGATATCCTGCTCGATCTGATCCACCAGAATCACCGAGTTACGCATGATCATCCCCGACAAGGCGATGGTACCAAGCATCGCAACAAACCCGAACGGCTGGCGGAACACCAACAGAAACAGCGTCACCCCGATCAACCCCAACGGCGCCGTCAGAAACACCATCGCCGTGCGCGAGAAACTGCGCAGTTGCAGCATCAACAAGGTCAACACCACCACAATGAACAACGGCACGCCGGCTTTCACCGAGTTCTGTCCGCGCGCGGAGTCTTCCACCGTGCCGCCGACATCCAGCAAGTAGCCGTCGGGCAGTTCGGCGCGGATCGGTTCGAGGGTCGGCATGATTTGCTGCACCAGCGTCGCCGGTTGCTGCTTGTCATAGATGTCGGCGCGAACCGTCACATTGGGCAGGCGATTGCGGTGCCAGATGACGCCCTCTTCGAAACCGTACTCCAGGGTCGCGATCTGCGACAGCGAGACGCTGCGACCGTTATCGGTCGGTACCGCCAGGCTCGGCAGCAACGACAGTTCGGTGCGTTCATGCAAGGTGCCGCGCAGCAGGATCTCGATCAACTCGTTGTCTTCGCGGTACTGGCTGACGCTGGAACCGGTCAGGGAGCTTTGCAGGAACCCCGACAGGTTCGCCGTGCTCACGCCCAGCGCCCGTGCACGGTCCTGATCGATATTCAGGTATACGACTTTGCTCGGTTCTTCCCAATCCAGATGGACGTTGACCACATGCGGGTTCTCGCGAACCTTGGCCGCGACTTTGCGCGCCAGCGCCCGCACTTCCTCGATGTGCTCCCCGGTCACACGGAACTGCACCGGGTAACCAACCGGCGGACCGTTTTCCAGGCGTGTGACCCGCGAGCGCAAGGCCGGGAATTGCTCATTGAGGATGGAGATCAACCAGGTACGCAGGGTTTCCCGTTCTTCGATGGTTTTCGCCAGGACGACAAACTGCGCAAAGCTCGCCGCCGGCAATTGCTGATCCAGCGGCAGGTAGAAACGTGGCGAGCCGGTGCCGACGTAGGCGACATAATTGTCGATCCCGGCCTTGTCCTTGAGCAGTGCTTCGAGGCGCTTGACCTCGTCGGCGGTGTTGCTCAGCGAGGCGCCTTCGGCCAGTTTCAGATCGACCATCAACTCCAGACGACCCGATGCCGGGAAGAACTGCTGCGGCACAAACTTGAACAGCACGATGGAAGCGATGAACAGCATCACGGTCGCTGCGATCACGGTTTTGCGCCAGCGCACGCACCACTCCACCAGACGCCGGACGCGCTGATAAAACGGTGTGCCATACGGATCGGGCTGACCGGTACCGTGTTTGGCGGCGTGAATCTTCGCCAGGTCCGGCAGGAGTTTTTCCCCCAGGTACGGCACGAAAACCACTGCGGCCACCCAGGACGCCAGCAGCGCGATGGTGACCACCTCGAAGATCGAGCGAGTGTATTCGCCCGTGCCCGATTGCGCCGTGGCGATCGGCAGGAAACCGGCCGCAGTGATCAGCGTACCGGTGAGCATCGGGAACGCGGTGCTGGTCCAGGCATAACTCGCCGCTTTGACCCGGTCGAAACCCTGCTCCATTTTGATCGCCATCATTTCCACGGCGATGATCGCGTCGTCCACCAGCAAACCCAGGGCCAGCACCAGCGCGCCGAGGGAAATCTTGTGCAGGCCGATGCCCAGGTAATACATGCACGCGAACGTCATCGCCAGCACCAGTGGAATCGCCAGGGCCACCACCATGCCGGTGCGCACACCCAGAGAGAAGAAGCTCACCAGCAACACAATGGCCAGCGCCTCGACCAACACTTGCACGAACTCGCCGACACCGGTTTTCACCGCGGCCGGTTGGTCGGAGACTTTGCGCAGCTCCATACCGGCCGGGAGGTTTTTCTGGATGCGGGCGAACTCGATTTCCAGCGCCTTGCCCAGCACCAGAATGTCACCGCCATCCTTCATCGCCACCGCCAGGCCGATGGCGTCTTGCGCCATGAAGCGCATGCGCGGTGCCGGTGGATCATTGAAACCACGCCGCACATTGGCCACATCAGAGATGTGGAAGGTGCGATCACCGACACGGATCGGGAAGTTCCTGATCTCGTCGACCGTCTGAAAATTCCCCGTTACCCGTAGTTGCAATCGCTCGCTGCTGGTCTCGAAGAAACCTGCCGTGGACACCGCGTTCTGTTCTTCAAGGGCTTGCTGGACAGCTGCCAGCGGCAACCCGAGGGTGGCGAGCTTGACGTTGGAGAGTTCGATCCAGATTTTCTCGTCCTGCAAGCCCAGCAGTTCGACCTTGCCCACATCCTTGACCCGTTGTAGCTGGATCTGGATGCGGTCGGCGTAATCCTTGAGCACGGCGTAGTCGAAACCTTCACCGGTCAGGGCGTAGATATTGCCGAAAGTGGTGCCGAATTCATCGTTGAAAAACGGCCCTTGAATCCCCGGCGGCAGGGTATGACGGATGTCGCTGATCTTCTTGCGCACCTGATACCAGAGCTCCGGGATCTCCACCGAATGCATGGAGTCGCGAGCGATGAAGGTGACCTGGGATTCGCCGGGCCGCGAGAACGACACGATGCGCTCGTACTCGCCGGTTTCCATCAGCTTTTTTTCGATGCGCTCGGTGACCTGGCGCGAGACTTCCTCGGCGGTCGCTCCCGGCCAGTTGGTGCGAATCACCATGGCCTTGAAGGTGAACGGCGGGTCCTCGCTCTGGCCGAGTTTGGTGTAGGACAGTGCGCCGACGATGGCCAGCAACAGCATCAGGAACAGGACGATCTGGCGATTACGCAGCGCCCATTCGGAAACGTTGAAGCGCATCGGGGCTTACTCCTTGTCCGCCAGATTGACCACACGATTGGAGCGATCCACCGGGCGTACCTGCTGCCCTTCCAGAAGCACATGAACACCGGCGGCCACGACCCAGTCGCTGGCGTTGAGTCCCTCAAGCACCGGTACGGTTTTCTCACCGAAGGCACCGACCCGCACCGGGGCTTTTTTCAAGGTGTTGTTGGCGCTGACGACCCAGACATAGGTCACGCCGTTTTCCGCCGTCAGCGCAGACAGCGGAACGGACAGAGGAACGACGTCGGCGGCCTGCACAAACACTCGGGCGCTCTGGCCCAGTTCGACAGGAACCTTGCCGGAACTGAAGGCAATGCGGGCTGCGAAGGTGCGCGATTTTGGATCAGCCGACGGCGACAGTTCACGGATACGCCCTTCGAATCGCTGATCGGGCTGGGTCCAGAGCTCCACTGCCACCGGCTCACCGACCTTGAAGCGACCGAAATTCTGCTCCGGCAGGCTGATCAAGACTTCACGCTCACCATCGGTGGCCAGTGTGAACACCGTTTGCCCGGCGGCCACGACTTGCCCGACTTCCACCAGACGCTTGGCCACGACACCGTCCTGCGGCGCACGCAACACGGCATAACTGGCCTGGTTATTGGAGACATTGAATTCGGCTTTGATTTGCTTGAGGCGCGCTTCGCCGGAGCGGTAGAGGTTTTCGGCGTTGTCGTACTGCGAGCGACTGACCAGTTGGCGTTCCATCAAGGTCTTGTAGCGGTCACGCTCGGAACGCACCAGGTTCAGGTTGGCCTCGGCGGCGGCGACCTGGGCGCGAGTGGCCTCCAGTTGCAGGCGCACATCCTGAGGGTCGAGCTCCGCCAAGGGCTGATCGGCCTTGACCCGCTGCCCCTCTTCGACCAGTCGTCGGCTGACTTTACCGCCAATACGGAACGCCAGGTCCGGCTCATAACGCGCGCGAACTTCACCGGGATAGCTTTCCATGGACTGCGCCGAAGGCTCTGGCTGGACCACCATGGCCGGGCGCACGCTGACTGTCGGTGCCTCTTCGTGACCACACGCAGACAATAAAAAAGCCAGGGTGACTGGCAACGCGAGGGGCAAGGCATAGCGGAACATGGTGAAGGACCTTTCGCTAATGGTGCTTTGAATAATTATACTGAGCAGTATGTTATTAATAGCAAACTCACCAGTCCAGTAATAAAAACGAATATGCCAAACGATCTTTCAGCACCCAATGGCCCAGGCAGACCCAAGGACATGGTCAAGCGCCAGGCGATTCTCGATGCGGCCAAAGCGCTGTTTCTGAGTAAGGGTTATGCCAATACCAGCATGGATGCCGTCGCAGCCGAGGCCGGCGTGTCGAAGCTGACGGTCTACAGCCACTTCAACGACAAGGAGACGCTGTTCTCCGCTGCGGTGATGGCCAAGTGCGAGGAGCAGTTGCCACCGCTGTTTTTCGAATTGCCGGAAGGCGCGGCGGTGGAAACCGTGTTGCTGAACATCGCGCGCGGTTTTCATCAACTGATCAACAGTGATGAATCAGTGAACCTGCACCGCTTGATGATGACCCTGGGCAGCCAGGACCCAAAGCTGTCGCAGATATTCTTCGAAGCCGGGCCGCAGCGCATGCTGCACGGCATGGAACGCCTGCTGAGCAAGATCGATGAAAGCGGTGTGCTGCGCATCGACAAGCCGCACAACGCGGCCGAGCACTTCTTCTGCCTGCTCAAGGGCGCGGGGAATTTCCGTTTGCTGTATGGCTGCGGCGAGCCGCCGGTTGGCGAAGCGGCGGAGAGCCATGTGCGGGAGGTGGTTGGGTTGTTTATGCGGGCTTATCGGCCGGAGTGAGTCTGATGGTTTGAGGGTGTCCGGGCTGACGCCTTCGCTGGCAAGCCAGCTCCTACAGGGGCCGAGGTGTTCGAAAATCCCGAGGCCGACACACAACCTGTAGGAGCTGGCTTGCCGCGATGAAGGCGACCCGGTCTTAAGGCTTCAAAGCCTTCTTCGGATAAATGTCATACCGGCTGGACTTGCCATCCAGCGCATGGCTCGGCTTCGGCCCATCGATGCACGGCGCCTTGCGCGGGCGCTTGACCACCACCCGGTGGCTGGCCAGGGCCAACGCCGCTTCAAGCAATGCCGGCGCATCCGGGTCATCACCTACCAGCGGCCGGAACAGGCGCATTTCCTTCTTCACCAGCGCAGTTTTCTCACGATGCGGGAACATCGGGTCGAGATAGATCACCTGCGGCGGCTCGCCCTCCCAGTTGCGCATCACCTCGATCGAGTTGCCCTTGAGCAGGCGCATGCGCGCCACGATCGGCGCCACCTCGAAATCTTCCGCGCCACGGGCCAGGCCGTCTTCCAGCAAGGCGCCGATCAGCGGCTGACGCTCGATCAGGCTCATCTCGCAACCGAGGCTGGCCAGCACGAACGCGTCCTTGCCCAACCCTGCCGTAGCATCCAGTACCCGCGGACGCACGCCTTGGGCGATGCCAACAGCCTTGGCGATCATCTGCCCGCTGCCGCCGCCGTACAACCGGCGATGGGCCGCCCCGCCCTCGACGAAATCCACCCGCACCGGCCCCGGCGCATCCGGCCCCAGCTGCTGCAATTGCAAACCCTGGTCGCCCACCTGCAAAGCAAATTCGCCGTCCGCCACTTGCATCGGCAAGCCCAGGCGCTCGGCCCATTGCTCGGCTTGAGGCTCGAAAGCCGCGTCGAGGGCCTGGACATGGATGCGGCAGGCCGCAGGTTGATCAATCATCGGAAAACACGCTCAAAAAATTAATGATCGGCAAAAACGGCCGATAACAAAACTATCGAGCATTTTGCCAGAGCTGAGCGTCGACCGAGAGAAATGTCAGACATTCAACCCACAATCACAGGTTTTATCTCGCCCTACGGCGACTACAACCTGCGAAACACCCAGGCACTGAGCGGCGTCAGCCACATCTGGCAGGATTTCTTTGCCCGGGCACTGGCCGAACAGTCGGGTGAAGTGCTCCCGCCATCGCTGAACTTTCCACCGGTCGATCTCCAAAGCCCTGTCGAGCCGACCGTCGGCAGCGAGCTGCTGGCGCACATCGTGTCCCAGCGTGAATGCGAGGTGAAAGACAATGTAATCCGCCCGCCCGAGCCACTGTTCCTGCCGATTGCCGAACTCGAAATGGACCTGGCAGACAAACCACGCCCACCGTTCCCGAAGGATGAAATCCTCGCCCAGCAAAAACAGCAGGACTTCGAAAGCGGCTGGGTGCGTCCGATCGTGCTGAAAGCCGGTCAACCGGTATACGAAGCAGGCCCTGCCCCGCAACCACGTCCGTTGCACTTGCCTATTGCCGAATTCGAACTCGATCTTCTCGACAAGCCGTTTCCGCCGTTCTCGCCAGAAGAACGGGTAGAACAGCAGAAACAACTCGATTTCGATAACGGCTGGGCACGCCCGATCATCCTGCAGAACCTGCGCTTCGCCGCCTGATCCTCAGCCTTTGAAAAACTGATTGGCCTTCTGATACGGCATCGACCGGGAGGTGAAACCGAACGTGCCTGACGTCTGGATCTCTTCGGCGGCGCGAAAGAATTCGCCATAGGCCGCCAATGCCAGCGCCGAACCGACGCTGATGCGTTTGACGCCCATCTCGCCCAACTGCGCGACCGTCAGCTTCAAGCCCCCCGACATCAACACATTCACCGGTTTCGGCGCCACGGCGCGCACCACCGCCAACACCTCCTCGGCGCTGCGCAGGCCCGGCGCGTAGAGCACATCGGCACCGGCCTCGGAGAATGCCTGCAAGCGGCGGATGGTGTCGGCCAGATCGGGATTGCCGTGCAGGAAGTTTTCCGCCCGAGCGGTCAATGTGAAGGAGAACGGCAAACTGCGAGCGGCAGCCACAGCGGCCTCGATGCGCGCCACGGCGTGTTCGAAACAGTAGATCGGGCCCTCCTCGCGGCCGGTGGCATCTTCAATCGAACCACCGACGGCGCCGGCCTCTGCCGCGCGCAAGATGCTTTTCGCGCAGTCAGCCGGGTTGTCGGCGAAACCGTTTTCCAGGTCCACCGCAACCGGCAGGTCGGTGGCGGCGACAATCGCCTGAACGTTCAGCAGGGTATCGTCGAGGGTCAATCCGCCATCGGCACGGCCCTGGGAAAAGGCATAACCGGCACTGGTGGTCGCCAGCGCCTCGAAGCCGAGGCTGGCGAGCATTTTCGCCGAGCCGGCATCCCACGGATTGGGAATCACAAAAGCCCCGGGGCGTTCATGAAGGGTTTTGAACGCTTGGGCTCGAAGGGTTTGCGCGTCCATTGGTCAGGCTCCTGAAGGGGGAAAGAATCCGCCTCAGAGCAGGCCAAGTTGCTCGATGGCGGGTTCTCTGTATAGCTCAGGCAGCGCCGGCAAGCCAGGCAAACGCAGCATCAGCCTGGCGTGAAAGCGCTGCGCCAGCTTCGCCGCCAGTACATTGTCGGCGGTGTGCAGGAAGATGTACGGCGTGCGGCCTTCTTCGATCCACAGCGCGATTTTTTCGACCCACGGTTCCAGGAACGCATCGTTGGCCTCAAGCGTCGGATGGCCGATAAAACGCACCTGGGGGAATTGCGTGAATGCCGCAGGGCGCGGTGGCACACGGGGTTTCTTCGATTGGGCGTGGAGCACCGAAGGTTCGGTCGAGGTGCAACTGAACAGCGCACGTGGATCGAGACAGATGCGTTCGACGCCACGATCCAGCAGCAGACGATTGAGCATTCGCTCGCTGTCACCCTTGGCGAAAAACTCATCATGCCGCACTTCTACGGCCAGCGGCCGCCGCAGGGCATCGATAAATCCGGCCAGTTCTGGCAAACGTTGGGGCGTGAAGCTTTTCGACAGCTGCAACCACAACGGCGACACCCGCTCACCGAGAGGGCTGAGTAATTGCACGAAGGTTTCGGCGGCGGTCAGTTGCTCGCGCAAGTCTCCACCGTGGCTGATCTCGCCGGGAAACTTGGCGGTGAAACGAAAGTGCTCGGGCATGGTGTCGGCCCAACGCTGCACGGTGCTGGCAGCCGGGCTCGCGTAGAAGGTCGTGTTGCCTTCCACGGCATTGAATACCTGGGAATAGAGATCAAGAAAATTGGCGGGTCTGGCGTCCGGCGGATACAGGTAATCGCGCCAGGCGTTCTCGCTCCAGGACGGGCAACCAAGGTAGTACGGCAGCAACATCAGATGTACAGGTCGAGACCCAGCACATCCGCTTCCCAATCGACGAAACCGGCGGTGCTCAGGTAGCTGGCCAGGGCCATTGCCACGCTTTTGCTCATGGCACGGTGGTAAATCAGGTCTTGCTGACGGGCGGGAAGATTGCTCAGTTTTTGCGCAGAGGCTTTGGCAGCGCGGGCAGCCAATTGCTCTTCAGTCGGGAGTTCCAGCTCGCCTTCGATATCAATGGCGTCGTCTTCCAGCACGCGGCCCTGGCGAGGTTTGCGCTTGATGGGGTAGGGCTGAGAGAAGGCGCCGTCTATACGCATGCGTGCATACTCGGAATCAGTGATGGCAGTTTAGTGGCGCATTTCCCACATCGCAAACCGCCGAGTGATAACTAGAACACATAAAAGACAAAAGGTTTAAAAGCTGAGGTTAGAAAATGAGGATTGGCTGATGGGTGGATTATTTTGTGGCGAGGGAGCTTGCTCCCGTTCGGCGGCGAAGCCGTCGCAAAACCTGACGGCGAGTTGCACCTGATGAAATGGGGGCCGCTTCGCAGCCCAGCGGGAGCAAGCTCCCTCGCCACAGAAACTCCCTCACCTCAGAGGTCGTACAGATTACCGCGCCTTCGGCGTTGCCACCTTGTCACGCAGATAAACCGGCTGCGCCTCATCGGCCACGATCCCCTCACCGCGTTCCCAGGCAAACCGCGCCAAAGTCAGCAAGTCTTGCGCGTGGGGCAACATGCCCGCATCCTGCCCGATCAGGTTGACGCCAATACGCTCGCCATAACCCCAACCGGTGCCCGCACCGAACCATTCGCCGCTGGCATCGGCCGGCAATGCAGCGGACTCCGGAGGCAGTACCGCTTCCGCACCCACCAGGCGCATCTCCCCGGCCGTTTCGCGGTAGCAACCCCAATACACCTCATCCATGCGCGCATCGATGGCGGCGGCGACCTGAGTGGCGCCGTGTTCGCGCAGCGCACGTTGCGCCAGCACGGCCAGGTTCGACACCGGCAACACCGGGCGATCCAGAGCAAACGCCAGGCCTTGCACCACGCCGATGGCGATGCGCACACCGGTGAAGGCGCCCGGGCCACGGCCGAACGCGATGGCATCGACCGCTTGCAGGGTGGTCCCGGCATCGGCCAGTAACTGCTTGATCATCGGCAACAGCTTCTGCGCGTGCAGGCGCGGGATCACCTCGTAATGGCTCGTGACCTTGCCGTCATGCAGCAAGGCAACGGAGCAAGCTTCAGTCGCGGTGTCCAGGGCCAGCAAGGTGCTCATCGATGTTTCCACAAGAGAGGTCAGAAAAAGTGCGTCAGTATAAACAACTACGGCCCGCAAGCGGGCCGTGGATGATGCAGCGGATCAGGTTTTTCAGCTCAGGGCCGCAAGCACCTTGGTGGTGATTGCTTCAACCGAACCGACGCCTTCGATATGGCTGTACTTCGGCTTGCCATTGGCAGCCGACAGCGTCTGGTAAAACTCCACCAGCGGCTTGGTCTGGGAGTGGTAGACCGACAGGCGATGACGCACGGTTTCTTCGGTGTCGTCCTTGCGCTGTACCAGTTCTTCACCGGTGACGTCGTCTTTGCCAGCTACTTTCGGCGGGTTGTAGACGATGTGGTACACACGGCCGCTGGCCTCGTGAACACGGCGACCGGCGATACGCTGGACGATTTCTTCGTCTTCGACGGCGATTTCAACCACTGCATCCAGCTCGACGCCGGCCGTCACCAGGGCTTCCGCCTGGGGAATGGTGCGCGGGAAGCCGTCGAACAGGAAACCGTTGGCGCAGTCGGACTGGGCGATGCGGTCCTTGACCAGTGCGATGATCAGGTCATCGGACACCAGGCCACCGGCATCCATGATGCTCTTGGCCTTGATGCCCAGCTCGGTGCCGGCCTTGACCGCGGCACGCAGCATGTCGCCGGTGGAGATTTGCGGAATGCCGAATTTTTCGGTGATGAACTTAGCCTGAGTACCTTTACCGGCCCCGGGAGCTCCCAGCAGAATGACGCGCATCGATGTGCTCCTCAATTTTTTATATGGATAACGTCAGATTCGCCTCATTGGGCCAATCTCAAAAATAGGGTCGTGACCGCCCAAACGGCCAAAGGCTGCTCAAGATACACAGCAGGGTGCGCCCACACAAGACGCCAAAAGTCGGAGAAACCGCTGCCTCTTGCGAGCATTGCGCGCGGTTTCCCAAGTCGCAACCCCATCATTAACTGTCGCCTGACAGCACTTTTCAACCCGCCATACGGCGGCATCCGGCTCATCTGCCGGATGCCTGACCCCACGGTAAAAACCTTAGCCGGTGTTACGCAAACCGGCGGCAATCCCTGCCACAGACACCAGCAAAGCCTGTTCTACCGGGCTGCCCTGCGCTACGTCCTGTTGTCGCGAACGGGCCAGCAACTCGGCCTGCAATAGATGAAGCGGGTCAAGGTAGGTGTTGCGCAAGCGGATGAACTCAAGGGTCGCCGGGCTATGTGCCAGTAGCTGCGACTGCCCGGTCAGGCCGAGAACGATGGTGCATGCCTGCGACAATAGGTCGCGTAAATGCGCACCCAATGGCAACAGATTCGGCTCCACCAGACGCTCATCGTAGGACCGTGCAATGTCGGCATCGGCCTTGGCCAGGACCATTTCCAGCATGTCGATGCGGGTGCGGAAGAACGGCCACTGCTCACGCATCTGCCCCAGCAGTTCGCCTTCGCCGCGCTCCAGGGCCTTGCTCAGGGCCGCTTCCCACCCCAGCCAGGCCGGCAGCATCAGGCGCGTCTGGGTCCAGCCGAAAATCCACGGAATCGCCCGCAGGCTTTCGATCCCCCCGGCCCGGCGCTTGGCCGGACGACTGCCCAATGGCAAACGCCCCAGTTCCTGCTCCGGCGTCGACTGACGGAAATACTCCACGAATTGCGGGTTCTCCCGTACCACGGCGCGGTAGGCACTGACACCGTCTGCCGCCAGCTCGTCCATCAAATGGCGCCACTCAGGTGTCGGTGGTGGCGGTGGCAGCAAGGTCGCCTCGAGCACGGCGGCCAGGTACAGGTTGAGGTTCTGTTCGGCGATGTCCGGCAGGCCGAATTTGAATCGAATCATTTCGCCCTGTTCGGTAGTACGGAAACGCCCCGCCACCGAACCCGGTGGCTGCGACAGGATCGCCGCGTGGGCCGGGCCGCCGCCTCGCCCCACGGTGCCGCCGCGACCGTGGAACAACAGCAGTTCCACTTGCTGCGCACGACAGATGTCCACCAAACGCTCCTGAGCCCGGTACTGCGCCCAGGCCGCCGCCGTGGTGCCGGCGTCCTTGGCCGAGTCGGAGTAGCCGATCATCACTTCCTGCGGCCCTTGCAGGCGCGCGCGATAGCCCGGCAACAGCAGCAGCTTTTCGATCACCGGGCCGGCATTGTCGAGGTCGGCCAGGGTTTCAAACAGCGGAACCACGCGCATCGGCCGCAACACGCCGGACTCTTTGAGCAACAACTGCACGGCGAGTACATCGGAAGCCGCACCGGCCATGGAAATCACATAGGAACCGAGGGATGCCTCAGGCGCAGCGGCGATTTCCCGGCAGGTCGCCAAGACCTCGGCGGTGTCGGCTCCGGGTTTGAAGTACGCCGGCAACAAGGGACGACGATTGCTCAATTCACGCAACAGAAAGGCGATGCGTTCTTCCTCGCTCCAGTCCTCGTAGCTTCCCAAGCCAAGGTAGTCGGTGATTTCGGTCATTGCCGCGGTGTGCCGCGACGAGTCCTGGCGCACATCCAGACGAACCAGGAACAGTCCGAACGTCACTGCCCGGCGCAGGCAATCGAGCAACGGCCCGTCGGCGATCACGCCCATCCCGCACTCGTGCAAAGAGTGGTAGCAAAGCTCCAGCGGATCGAGCAGTTCGCGGTTGTTTTGCAGCACATCGGCCGGCGCCGGCGTTGGCGTCGACAAGGCGGCGTGTGCCCAGTTGCGCGTCGCCCGCAGGCGTTCGCGTAGCTGTTTGAGCACGGCCCGGTAAGGTTCGGCGCTGTCACCCGCCTTGGCCTTCAATTCATCGTTGGCCTGCTGCATCGACAGTTCAGCCGCCAGGCGATCGACATCCCGAAGGTACAAATCGGCCGCCATCCAACGCGCCAGGAGTAAAACTTCACGGGTGACCGCAGCGGTCACGTTGGGGTTGCCGTCACGGTCGCCGCCCATCCACGAGGCGAAACGAATCGGTGCTGCCTCCAGCGGCAAGCGCAGGCCGGTGGCGGTGTGCAGGGCCTGATCGGCCTTGCGCAGATAATTGGGAATGGCCTGCCACAGCGAATGCTCGATCACCGCGAAACCCCACTTGGCTTCGTCCACCGGTGTCGGACGCGTGCGGCGAATTTCTTCGGTGTGCCAGGCTTCGGCGATCAGCCGTTGCAAGGTGGTCTTGATCTGCTCGCGCTCGGCACTGGTCAGGTCGCGGTGATCCTGCGCCGCCAGTTGCGCGGCGATCGCGTCGTACTTCTGGATCAGCGTGCGGCGTGCGACTTCGGTCGGGTGCGCGGTCAATACCAGCTCGATCTCCAGCCGGCCCAGTTGCCGGGCCAGCGCGTCGGCGCCATGCCCCGCGGCGCGCAGACGCGCGAGCAACTCCGGCAGCACCCGGGCCTCGAACGGTGCCTCCTGGGATTCCTCGCGGCGGTGAATCAACTGGTACTGCTCGGCGATGTTGGCCAGGTTGAGAAACTGGTTGAACGCCCGCGCCACCGGCAACAACTCGTCTTCGGTCAACTGGTTGAGGCTGGCGCTCAGTTCGGCGTCCATCGAGCCGCGCCGGTCAGCCTTGGCACCCTTGCGGATCTGCTCGATCTTGTCGAGAAAACCGTCGCCATATTGCTCACGAATGGTGTTGCCCAACAGCTCACCCAACAGGTGAACATCCTCGCGCAAGCGTGCATCAATATCGGTCATCAGCAGGTCTCCAGCAAAAATCCGGGCGGCTAAGAACCTAGAGAGTGCCGCCCCAGACGGGTTCTTACAAGCAAGACGACGAAGGGCCTTTAAACCTTGCCTGTTGAAGCTAGTCTGAAGATAAGCCGCACAATGGCTGTCGCCGGCCAATGCCGGACACTCACCCTGCCTGCCACGAGCGGGAGCGCAATGAGGTCAATATGAAAATCCGCGAGCTTGCCCACCACTGGGAAGAAAACGCCAAGGGTCGCCTGACCGACACCGGTTACTCGATTCATCTGGACGTGGAGTCTGCCGCACGGCTGGCCGCACTCGTCGAGATGTACCCCAGGCGGCATCCCGAAGAACTGCTCGGCGACCTGATCGGTGCCGCGCTGGAAGAGCTGGAAAGAAGCTTCCCGTATGTCAAAGGTTCGACCGTGGTCGCCACCGATGAAGAAGGCGATCCGCTGTACGAAGACATCGGGCCGACCCCGCGCTTTCTGGCGCTGTCCCGTCGGCATCTGCACGATTTGTCGATGCCTGACGACAAACAGAAGCACTGATTTTCCACAGAACCTGTGGGAGCGAGCTTGCTCGCGATGGCGGAGTGTCAGGCAACACATGTGTTGAATGTCAGGCCGTCATCGCGAGCAAGCTCGCTCCCACATTGGCCTGTATTTCACTTCGAAAATTGCGCTTCTGCGGACCTGTAAAAGGTCCGGCATAGCGCTTCGCGTCATGTAAATCCCCGTCTTAGAGCCCTGTCCATTCGATCGCGGTTTTTCAATAGCCGGCTAATTTCTCTGAACTTTCAAAAAAAGCCTCGGGTCAACCCAAGTAACCACGCCTGGGACAAGCGTTTCAAAACACCCCGCAATTGATGGTTTCAGCGCCTTGCCCAGGGTGGGCTTCGACGTTTTTCAGGAATTGGCCCAATGGAGTTGAAGACCATGAAAACCCGAACCGGAACCCCCTCATTTGCCTGTTCGCAAAGCCTGAAACTGGCGGCGTTGGCCCTGGGCAGTTGCCTGGTCCTGGCCGGCTGCGCCGGTAACCCGCCGACCGAGCAGTACGCAGTCTCCCTATCGGCCGTCAACGACGCCGTGAGCGCCGGCGGCACCGAGTTTTCCGCCGTTGAAATGAAGTCGGCCCAGGACAAGCTCAAGCAAGCCGAAATCGCCATGCACGACAAGAAATACGATCAGGCCCGAATGCTCGCCGAACAGGCCGAGTGGGACGCTCGCGTGGCCGAGCGCAAGGCCCAGGCGATGAAGGCCGAACAATCAGTGAAGGACGCGCAGAAAGGCGTCCAGGAATTGCGTCAGGAAAGCCAGCGCACCGTTCAGTAAGCGGCGCGGCGCCACGCATTCCCACTCGACTAAAAGGACGAAATCATGAAACGCAAACAAGTGATGATCCCTGCCCTGCTGGCTGTCACCGTAGCCCTGGCGGCCTGCTCCACACCACCGAACGCCAACCTCGAACAGGCCCGCAGCAACTACACCGGCCTGCAAGCCGATCCGCAGGCCAGCAAAGTCGCGGCGCTGGAAACCAAGGAGGCCAGCGACTATCTGGACAAGGCCGATAAGGCCTACAGGGACAAGGAGGACACGGCCAAGGTCGACCAGCTTGCCTATTTGACCAACCAGCGCGTCGAAGTGGCGAAGCAGACCATCGCCCTGCGCACCGCCGAGGCCAGTCTGAAAGATGCCTCGGCGCAACGGGCTCAGGCCCGCCTCGATGCCCGGGACCAGCAGATCAAACAGTTGAAGGACAGCCTCAACGCCAGGCAGACCGATCGCGGGACGCTGGTGACCTTCGGTGATGTGCTGTTCGCCACCGACAAGGCCGAACTGAAACCCAACGGCCTGGCGAACATCAACAAACTGGCGCAGTACCTACAGGAAAACCCCGAGCGTAAAGTGATTGTCGAGGGCTATACCGACAGCACCGGTACGGCGTCGTACAACCAGTCTCTGTCGGAACGTCGTGCAGGTTCCGTGCGTGCTGCGCTGGTGAAGATGGGCGTTGATCCGGCGCGTATCGTCGCCCAGGGTTACGGCAAAGAGTATCCGGTGGCGGATAACAGCAGCACCTCGGGCCGGGCGATGAACCGTCGGGTGGAGGTAACCATTTCCAATGACAGTCGGCCGGTAATACCGCGTTCGGCGGTGAGTTCATACACCCAATAATCAACCACAACACAAAAACCTGTGGGAGCGAGCTTGCTCCCACAGGGGTACTTTGATAGCTACAGACCCGGTTTACGGCTCCAGCTTCTGCGGCGTCTCCTGCCCCATGCAGCGCACCGCTTTTTTCTTGCTGTCGACCAGCACGCCGGTCAGGCCTTTCTGCTCCATGTCGAACAACACCAGTACGCCATCGATGCACTGCGCGACTTGGGCAGCCGGTTCCAGGGAGACTTTGTAGTCTTCGCCCGGAACGGTCTTGAGCATGGTGAATTCGTTGAGCAGCAACGCATCTTCAGGCTTGGCGAAGTGCAGGTAGCCGTACCACCACAGGGCACCGACGGTGCCGAGGATGCTGCAGATACCGGTGATGATCAGCGGGATGGCGTTGCGTTCTTCACTCATTGCGGACTCTCTGGTGGTTCATCTTCAGAATTCGGGGGTGCCGGGTAATTGGGGATTTCACCCAACCGGCGCAGACCGTTGAAATGCTGCGGGTCATCAAGAAAACGCAGCATGACCTTGCGCCAGACCGGATTGGCGAACGTCTGCACATGACCACCTCGGGTCAACTGCAGCACTCGCGGCGGCGGCGCAGCTTGATACAACCGGATGCCGTTGGAAAGAGGCACGATCGGATCGTCGATGCTGTGATAGAGCAGTTTCGGTACATCCTTGAGTTGCGCCATGGAGTTGATCGCGCTGTCGCCGTCCGGCACCAGCCAGGACAACGGCACCTGGAACGGCCAGGTCAACCACGAGTTGCTCAGGGCAAACCGGCCCACGCTGCGGTAACTGGCGGGGGCACCATCGAGGACGATGGCCTTGAGTTGTTTCTGCCGTTGCGGGTGCTGCACCAGGTAATGCACGGCCATCGAGCCACCCAGGCTCTGGCCGAGCAGGATCAATGGCTTGCCCTTGACCTGCGGCGCCTTGTCCAGCCAGGCGAATGCGGCGTCGATGTCCTGATAGATCGCCGGCAGGCTGGGTTCTCCTTCGGACAAGCCATAACCGCGATAGTCCACAAGCAACACCTGGTAACCATTTTTCGGCAACCAAAAGCTCCCGCCGAGGTGCATGGGCAGATTTCCGCCGTTGCCGTGCAGATGCAACACCGTGCCTTTGACCTCGACACCCTTCTTCGCCGGCAGCCACCACGCATTCAGCTTGAGGCCATCGGCGGTGATCAGGGTGACGGTGCGGTACTCGAGCCCGGCCTTTTCCGGAGTGAACAACTGGCCGGGTTCGGGGTAGAACAACAGCGAGCTGCAGCCGTTCAAGGCCAGGAGAAGGCAGAGAATGCCGAGGGTTCTCATCCGGTGAAACCTCGCGAAAAATGGCATTGGGATGCGTCTCCCTGTAGGAGCTGGCTTGCCAGCGAATGCGCTTTAACATTCAACATGGCTGTTGTCTGACACAACGCCTTCGCTGGCAAGCCAGCTCCTACAGCGAATATCACCAGCCTCAGAGGATGTTGGAGTAATCCGCCTCGATCCGGTCCAGGCTCAGGTGGTTGAGGAAGTTGGAGAAGCACATCCACGCCGAAAGCGCGTTCATGTCGCGGAACTGCTCCGGCAGGTACTTGGGCGGCACTACCATGCCTTCGTCAACCAACTGGCGCAAAGTACGCATGTCTTCCAGCGTGGTCTTGCCGCAGAACAACAGCGGTATCTGCTCCAGTTTGCCTTTGCGCACGGCCAGTTGAATGTAGTTGTAAATCATGATGAAGCCCTTGAGGTAGGACAAGTCTTTGGTAAATGGCAGACCTGTCGGCACCGAGCCACGGAACACGCGACTGGCGTTGCTGTAACTCTCGGGCATCTCGAAACCTTGCTCGCGGAAGAACTCGAACACCTGCAGGAAGTCCGCGCCCTCCTCCACCATGTGAATCGCGCGGGTGCGGTTGGTGAGTTTGCGCAGGCGACTCGGGTAAGAGGCGAAGGTGATGATTTCCATCAGGATCGCCAGGCCTTCCTGGGTCACCGTCGACGAGGGCGGGCCTTTGGCCAGGAAGGTGCAGATCGGCTGGTTCAGGCCGTTGAGCGTAGTGCCGACGTGCACCAGCCCTTCGTGGACTTCCAGGGCGCGCACATCGCGGTCGTTGAACATCGCGTCGGCGCGGATCTTGATGTAGTCGGCGCCCGCCGCGGCATCGGCGACGATGCCGTCCGACTCGAACACCCGAATGGTATCCTCGGCTTCGCCGAACACTTTGTTCAAGCGGTGTTGCAGCAGGCTGACGGCCTCTTTGGCGGTCAATGTCTTCGGTTCATCCTTGAGGTCACCACGACCGTCGATGTTGTTCAGGTATTCGGACAGCATCATGCCCAGGTCGGACAGCGTCGGGTCGCCGGCGTGGAATGCGTCGGACGCAGCGCCGTACAACTCCTGGGAAATCAGGCCGAAATCCTCGGTGCCACGCGCTTCGAGCATGCGCACCACCATGCGGTATTCCTTGCACATGCGCCGCATGATCTGGCCGACCGGGTTGAACTGACCGAGCTGGCGGGTAATGTCGCGCTCGATGTTCTGGAACTCCAGCTTCACGTTGCTCGAATCGAACGCCAGCGGCCGGTTGAGGTAGTAGTCGCGGTCTACCGCCGGCATTTCCTTGCCCTTGGCCTTGAGGAAGCCCTTGCGAATGTTGTCGTCCCATTTGACCGCATCGAGGACGCGGATCGGCGTCTGCGCCACCACAATACGATCGGACAAAATGCGTATCGACTGTTGGTAATCGTCCACGCGAAACTCCTGTAGAAACCTGTTTGTGCCGCTTATTTGGCTTTGGCCTGACGCTGATAGCGCACCGCTTCGACGAACACATCGGAATTGGCCGGGTCGTCGAGGTAGGCGGCGACTTGATCCATGTTGCTGTCGACCAATACGCCATCGCCGTCGTTGGTCTGCAAGCGTTCACCGCTCAGGGCTTTTTGCTTCACGGCCTGGTTGATCTGGTCGAGGTCGAGGTTGTAGACCACCAGCTCATGCTTGTCCGTCAGCTCAAACCCGCCAATGGTGAAATGCCCGCCGAATTGCGCCGACACCTTCGCCGACAGATACCAGCGGTTGCCATGGTGCGACAGGGTGAACGGATAGGCCTCCCGCTCCTTGGGCCTGGCCCGGTAGTAGCTGACGGCCTGATAGCGGTTGTCGCCGATGCGGGTCAGTTCGAGGTTGAGCGGCTCGCCCCAGGCATTGGTGCTGGTCCATTTGCCGAGCAATCCCTTGGGCGCGGGTTCGCTTGTGGGCAGCGGCTCCCTGAAGGTCACCAGACAGCCACCGAGCAGCAGGAACGACAAGGCGATCACAACGACACGCCAGGCTTTCATTCAATACTCCCTTTGAACACACAGCGACTTCAAAATGGCCACCGCCTCCCCCTTGTAGGAGCTGGCTTGCCAGCGAAAGCGCCCTGACAATCGACATCGATGTTGCCTGACATTGCGCCTTCGCGAGCAAGCTCGCTCCTACAGGGGTTGTATCAACCCATAGACTTATACCGACGCCAATACCAAATGCATGTAGCGCGTCAGTATGCCGAGCATTTCCTCTTCGGCGGCAGGCTCGTCTACATTGAGCAGCCCTTGATATTCCATCCGGCCGATAATCGCCGTCAACACCTTGGCATCCTGATGCGGCTCGCGCGAGCCCAGCACCTGGAACAGCTGGCAGGAGCCCTGCAAGAGGATTTGCTGATGCGAGCGCACCAGTTCGGCCAGGCGCGGGTTGAGCAATGCTTCCTGACGGAACGCCTGCTCGGCCATCAAATGTTCACGGCGATTGACCAGTTGCCGATGAACGTAATCAGTCATCAGTCGCGCAATATCGTCCGCCAGTTTCGAGCGCGCCTGCGGGCTGCCATCGCCACTGGCGATCATGTCGCGCAGCAGGCCTTCATTGTTCACCCACAACTTGCCCATGTACGCCGCACTGCGTTCCACATATTGGGCGAAGGTATCGGTGAGCAAGTCATCGATATCCTTGAAATAGTAAGTGGTCGCCGACAACGGTACTTGCGCCTCGGCGGCCACCGCGCGGTGTCGTACGGCGCGTACGCCATCGCGCACGACAATGCGCATGGCAGCATCCAGGATTTCCTGTCGTCGCTGCTCGCTGCCCTGTCGGCTGGCCTTGCGGCCCTGGTACTGAACACTTTCAGCGACCGCAGTGGCGACACCCGCTGCACCTTCTTGAGCTATTGCACGAATCACGACAGGTATTTCCTCTCAGATGAAAGTAACAAGTTGATACGTTTGTACCAGACAGGCAATAAAAAACCGCCTGAAAAGGCGGTTTTTTAATTGAAACACTTACGCTTGCGGCCGCATGTGCGGGAACAGGATCACGTCGCGGATCGACGGGGAGTTGGTCAGCAGCATCACCAGACGGTCGATACCGATGCCTTCACCGGCCGTTGGCGGCATGCCGTACTCCAGCGCACGAACGAAGTCGGCGTCGTAGTGCATGGCTTCGTCGTCGCCGGCGTCCTTGTCGGCCACCTGGGCCATGAAGCGCTCGGCCTGATCTTCCGCGTCGTTCAACTCGGAGTAGGCGTTGGCGATTTCACGACCACCGATGAACAGCTCGAAACGGTCGGTGACGTTCGGGTTCTCGTCGTTACGACGGGCCAGCGGCGACACTTCGAACGGGTACTGGGTGATGAAGTGCGGCTGCTCCAGCTTGTGCTCGACCAGCTCTTCGAAAATCATCACCTGCAGCTTGCCCAGGCCTTCGAAACCCAGCACCTTGGCGCCGGCTTTCTTGGCGATGGCGCGAGCCTTGTCGATGTCGTTCAGATCATCGGCGGTCAGCTCAGGGTTGTACTTGAGGATCGAGTCGAACACCGACAGACGCACGAACGGCTCGCCGAAGTGGAACACCTTGTCGCCGTACGGCACGTCGGTGCTGCCCAGAACCAGCTGAGCCAGTTCGCGGAACAGTTCTTCGGTCAGGTCCATGTTGTCTTCGTAGTCGGCGTAGGCCTGGTAGAACTCCAACATGGTGAATTCAGGGTTGTGACGAGTCGAAACGCCTTCGTTACGGAAGTTGCGGTTGATCTCGAACACTTTCTCGAAGCCGCCAACGACAAGGCGCTTGAGGTACAGCTCCGGTGCGATACGCAGGAACATTTCCATGTCCAGCGCGTTGTGGTGAGTCTCGAACGGCTTGGCTGCCGCGCCGCCCGGAATGGTTTGCAGCATCGGCGTTTCCACTTCCAGGAAGTCACGCTTCATCAGGAAGCTGCGGATGTGGGCGATGACTTGAGAACGCACGCGGAACGTCTGGCGCACGTCTTCGTTGACGATCAGGTCAACGTAGCGTTGGCGGTAACGCTGCTCGGTGTCGGTCAGGCCGTGGTGCTTGTCCGGCAGCGGACGCAGGGATTTGGTCAGCAGGCGCACGCTGGTCATTTCAACGTACAGGTCGCCCTTGCCGGAACGGGCCAGGGTGCCTTCGGCTGCAATGATGTCGCCCATGTCCCAGGTTTTCACCGCGGCCAGGGTTTCTTCGGACAGGGTCTTGCGGTTGACGTAGACCTGGATGCGCCCGGTCATGTCCTGGATCACCATGAACGAGCCACGGTTGAGCATGATGCGACCGGCAACCTTGACCGGGATCGCAGCCTCTGCCAGCTCTTCCTTGGTCTTGTCCGCGTACTGTTTCTGCAGTTGTTCGCAGTAGTTTTCGCGGCGGAAGTCGTTCGGGAAGGCATTGCCCTTGGCGCGCTCGGCAGCAAGCTTTTCCTTGCGCAGGGCGATCAGGGAGTTTTCTTCCTGTTGCAGGGCTTGCGGGTCGAGTTCTAGGTCGCTCATGTCTTTAGATATTCCATCTGGTTCGTTGCCCCCGGCCTGCGGCCGGGGATCGCCGGCAAGCCGGCTCCTACAGGGATCGCGGTGTGTCAGCGTATTACAGCCCCGACTTCAGGCTCGCTTCCAGGTATTCGTCGATGTCGCCATCGAGCACCTTGTCACAGTCGCTGCGTTCGATGTTGGTGCGCAGATCCTTGATCCGCGAGGCATCGAGCACGTACGAACGGATCTGATGACCCCAGCCGATATCGGACTTGGTGTCTTCCAGCGCCTGGGACGCCGCGTTGCGTTTCTGTATTTCCTGCTCGTACAAGCGCGCCCGCAACATTTTCATCGCGGTATCTTTGTTGGCGTGCTGGGAACGTTCGTTCTGGCAGCTGACCACGGTATTGGTCGGTACGTGGGTGATACGTACGGCCGAATCGGTGGTGTTTACGTGCTGACCACCGGCACCGGAGGAGCGATAGGTGTCGATCCGCAGGTCTGCCGGGTTGATTTCGATTTCCACCTTGTCATCGATCTCGGGGGAAACGAACACCGCAGAGAAAGATGTGTGGCGACGGTTGCCGGAGTCGAACGGGCTCTTGCGCACCAGGCGGTGCACGCCGATCTCGGTCCGCAACCAGCCAAAGGCGTATTCGCCCTTGATGTGCACGGTGGCGCCCTTGATCCCGGCGACTTCACCGGCCGACAGCTCCATGATGGTCGCGTCGAAGCCGCGTTTGTCGGCCCAGCGCAGGTACATGCGCAGCAGGATGTTGGCCCAGTCCTGGGCTTCGGTGCCGCCGGAACCGGCCTGGATGTCCAGGTAGGCGTTGTTCGGATCCATTTCGTGACTGAACATGCGGCGGAATTCAAGCTTGGCGAGGTTTTCCTCGAGACGGGCCAGCTCGGCGACGACATCGCCCACTGCGCCTTCGTCGTTCTCTTCAACGGCCATGTCCAGCAGGTCGCGGCAATCGGCCAGACCGGTGTTCAATTCGTCCAGGGTATCGACGATCTGCGCCAGCGCAGCGCGCTCGCGGCCCAGTTCCTGGGCGTATTCAGGTTTGTTCCAGACACTCGGATCTTCAAGCTCGCGATTGACTTCGGTCAGACGCTCATGCTTTTGATCGTAGTCAAAGATACCCCCGAATAGTTTCGGAGCGCTCGGACAGGTCCTTGATGGTGTTCAGGATCGGGTTGATTTCCATGACGGGCAGCACTCATTGGCGAACTTTTGAAAGCCGGCGAGTATACCGGGAAACGGCTTGAAACGGCAGTCCGCTTGGCTGAAAAGGCAGGTTTACCGGCGATCTTTGCAATCACACAAAACCCTGTAGGAGCGAGCTTGCTCGCGAAAAAGCCAAAAGCACCGCTGGGCATCTGGCTCTACGCGTTATCGTTCACGACCATCGCGAGCGAGCTCGCTCCTATAAGGGAAAACGGCTCAGCCGTCATCCTGTTCGCGCCTTTCAGTGATGTCGCTCTCGAGTGGCAGCACAGTGCCGGTGATCCCCGAAGCCTGATTCGACCCAAGAAACGGAATGGCCGGGGCCATGGTGCTGATGCGGATTGTTAGTGAAGCCAGTTCAAGGTCTGGTTGCGGGGCAGTACATACATACCGGTATTCGCGACCGAGTAGGCCGCCGACGGTGTGGCTCTGATGACCAGCTGGGCCCACAACCGCCGGTTTGCACGGTAGCACCGCTGCCGCGCGGCGGCATGGCTCGCGCAGCTGCATGGCCATAAATAACTTGCCCTTGAGGATGATGCTGTAAACATCTCTCGGAGTACTAATCAACAACAAGTTTAAGACCTCGACCGATCTGTAGGAAAACAACCTCAAAAATAACGGACAATTCCTACTTGATTAGCAATTGCGCAACGCACCTGCTTTCCCTATAACTATGCAACACAAAAAAGCCGCCAACAACATACTAACACCGCCATCGAAAACCTTAAGTCTCAGGAACCTAAGCAAGCTACAGCAACACCACAAAACATGGATATGCCACCTCAACTTACCATTCAAAGGACTACCATGAAAAAAATCGACAGAATAATAATTGTAGGTTTTGGAAGTATCGCCCAAGCTTTGCTACCGTTACTTTCAGAAAACTACAATTCAGAGATCGTCATTTTCGACAAAGAAATCGACGCAACGCGACAAAATATCGCGACTGAATATTCCGCAATATTAAACAAAAAGCTGATAACCCAAAATAACTTCCACAGTGTTTTGTCACCATTATTAAGTGACAGCAGCTTCCTCCTAAATCTGGCGGTATCTGTTTCCAGCTTAGCCCTGATAAATCTAGCCCAACGGTTCGACACACTGTATTTAGACACATGCATAGAGCCTTGGGAGTACGCAAACAAAAACAACAACTTAAAAAGCAACCACTCTCTAAGAGAAAGCCTGAAGCAATATGCGCAAACCCAGACCAGCACAACAACAGCAATCATTGGGCACGGAGCAAATCCTGGCTTTATATCCATATTACTAAAAAAAGCAATGCTTGAAATGGCACTCAAGAATGGAATACATGATCAACCAACAACACAACCCGAGTGGGCCAAACTATCAGAACGCCTAGAATTACAGGTTATACAAATATCAGAGCGCGACACACAAATCTCGTCCAAAAAGCGCGCACCAAAAAGCTTTATCTGCACGTGGTCTGTGGACGGACTGATTACAGAGTGCTTGCAACCGGCGGAACTGGGTTGGGGATCTCACGAAGTAGACGTTCCACTGAACGCCAAGAACAACGGATATTCACTCGAACTTGTTGAACCAGGCCAAAACGTCATCGTAAAAAGCTGGTCTCCAAATTACTTAGAATTTGACGCATATCTATTAACACACAACGAATCGCTATCAATCGCCGAATACTTAACTTCAGATACCTCATCAGCACCAAAATATCGACCAACCGTATACTACGCATATCATCCTTGCGACCAAGCAGTAGATTCAATGCATTTACTTTGCAGCGGGAGTGAAGATCAAATCGAATCAAAGGAAGTAATGAAAGACGATATAGTTTCCGGCATCGACGAGCTCGGTATTTTCCTGATCAGCAAAAAATACAAATCACTTTGGCTCGGCTCTAATCTTTCAATAGGCAAGGCAAGAAAAATGGCAAAACATAACAGTGCAACGAGCCTACAAGTCACATCAAGCATCGTTGCCGGCATGAAGTGGGCTGAGCAAAATTCAGAATCCGGGGTTCTAGAATCCGAAAATCTAGACTGGGAATACATCTACGACTTCGTAGAGCCGTACTGGCAGCCAATAGTTATCCAAGAAACTGACTGGCGTCCAAGCCGCAACGGCACTCTACAATTTCATAACTTTAGGGTATTCCCCCAAAACCGATAAAAAGTGGAAGTCAAACCCCATGAACATGACAAAAACAACAGAATCCAGAATCCCCCCCCGCTCGACCCCGGATGCTGCCGTGGTGCTGGCAAACTTCCGATTCCCTGATACAAAACTAAGCAATATCGAGCGTACTGAATGGAAGGAGATATTATTCGACTCAATAATTACTGAGTACGATGCACGGCGACTTTATTGGCACTTAAAGACCAAATACCCGAATTACTTTCCATCACTGGTGGAAGTGCTTAACCCCTGGCTCAGGGACGAAATTGACCATGCTTATGGTTTTGCCTTGATCTATTCATCATTCACTGGCACCCCCCTTGATCAAGTTACTCTGGAGGCTGAAGTTAGAAACCCAGACTTCAGTGCAATCAACCCAATAACTGATGACACATTCAAACTTCTCATAATGTTGGCCTACGACGAAATCATTACTACACACGTTTATCACCGCAGCATAGTAAAGTACGATAAATTTGAATCTCCACAACTTTCGAACTGGATCAGAAAAACAAAAAAAGATGAAATCAATCACTTCTTCTCCTTTATCGAAAAAGCCAAGAAACTATTCCCCGACCGGGTAGATGAAACCGCTTCAATTCTAGAAGAGATCTTCGCTATAGATTTCGAAAAACCAAACTACTCTGGAACATTTGTTCTGGACCATAACACGCCAGACTTCCCTATTCAAAAACAAGAAATTAGAGACTTCATAATCCCTACCATCATAAAAAAAATAAATGCGTAAACTGGACTACAGGAGAACAAAATGAACCCATCTTTTCTAACAAAAAAACACTGGAGTTCAAAAGCACTTTTCAATGAAATATCTGGTAGCGAATGGACAAACCCTGGAATTGACTTAAAGTACAAAGAATTCTTTATGGCAGACTTATTTTCAGAGTACGACGCCATCAATCTTTATCATCATTTACACCTACAGAGAGCACAATTCTCGCCGTACTTCGTCCAGTATCTCGATTTATGGTTTGCAGATGAAAAAAATCATTCCGACGGTTTTTTTGAGCTTATTCGCCTTTTATTTGGCTCAACCGAGGAAGAACTGATAGATCAACTAAAAACGAGAACCGGGAGCTTTGATCAACTACAAGAAATATTTACAAGCGAATTTAGCCTACTACTTCTATTCGCTTACGATGAATACACATCAGTTAAAACATATAAAAAAGACACATTTTATAATGAGTTCGGGCACGAAAACTTTAACACATGGATTAAAAACCTGATTGCGGACGAAGCCATACACTTCGGAAATGCAATAAAAATACTAAAACACAAACACTCTTCAAATTTACACAAAGCCGAAGGCATACTTCACAACATTGCCAAGCTCGAAAATATGCCCTATCAGAACACATTTCTTTTTGATCACGACGGCCCTCACTTTTTGCTCAAATCAAGCGAGCTCGGAGACCCTGTAGTAACAGACATTTTATCCATACTAGCCAAAGGTTAAAAATGAAAAGCCACTACTACATGGCAGCGTCCTTAATACTTATGGTTTTCGGTGAGATACTAACGATCTACAGCGAAGTATACGCCTCAAAGCTTCCCGACCGTTCATTGGAAACCCCTTTAATATTTGTAAAACCTATAATACTTATCAGCATTGCTGGCTTAAGTCTAATTTTTGCGTACTGGTTAGGATATCAAGCAACTGGAAATATCTGGGTAGTAACTGTCGCCTCCTTGACACTCCTTCTGATTCTTGAACCAATTGTGATATACGCAATGCTAAAGGAACTACCTGAAAGAGGCGCTCTAATTGGCTTCATCTTAGGCGCAACTGGCTTGATCGCCACTGTCACACTTTAATCAGCCCTCAGGAAAAATCATGTCAAGCAAAGAAAAAATAATGAGCTGTACTGTTTGCGGTTATGAATATGATCCCGCCTTGAGCGATCCTGAGAATGGAATAACACCAGGCACGCCTTGGGACGATCTGCCCGAAGATTGGTTATGCCCAGATTGTCAGATGCCAAAAGAAGATTTTGAATAAAATACTTATCGTGACATCCGCTTTTATTCCTATTAAATACGGCACTACCCTCAAACCTTTATGAATAGCTGACATGTTTATTTTCAGACATTCGAAAGCAAACCTGCCAGCATTCTTAAATAACAACCAACAATTGTATGGAGCGTCTATCCGTACAAAAACACTCGTAAATCATGCAACAAGCTTCTTTAGTCAAACCTCATGCACAAGGTTTGCGAGGATTTCGTTTCGGACGCAGCCTCGCGGGCTCCGCAGTTGCTATAGCGCTACGGAGCGTTGTACCGTCACCCAACCCCCACCTGATTACGCCCATTGTTCTTCGCCGAATACAGCCCCTTGTCCGCCGCCAGGATCAGGTCGCGGCAGTTGCTGCCTGTTTTTGGGGTGATGGTCGACAGGCCGATGCTGATGGTCAGGCTCGAACCTTCGGTGGGCGAGTTATGCGGGATCTTCAGGGCTGCCACGGTCTGGCGCAGTTTTTCGGCCACCAGCCGTGCACCGCCCTGGGAGGTGCTGGGCAGCACCAGGGCGAACTCTTCGCCGCCGTAGCGGGCCGGCAGGTCGGAAGGTCGGGCACTGGCGTCCTTGATCGCCGCGGCGACCTTGCGCAGGGCTTCATCGCCTTCCAGGTGACCGAAGCTGTCGTTGTAGGCCTTGAAGTAGTCCACATCGATCATCAGCAACGACAACTGGCTCTGCTCACGCAACGAACGGCGCCACTCCAGTTCCATGTATTCATCGAAGTGTCGACGGTTCGACAACCCGGTCAGGCCATCGGAGTTCATCAGGCGTTGCAGCACCAGATTGGTGTCGAGCAACTGCTGCTGGCTGACCCGCAACGCGCGGTACGCCGCGTCACGCTGCAACAACGTCATGTAGGAGCGCGAGTGATAGCGGATGCGTGCGACCAGTTCGATGTTGTCCGGCAACTTGACCAGATAATCGTTGGCTCCGGCCGCAAAGGCCGCGCTCTTGATCAACGGGTCTTCCTTGGTCGACAGGACGATGATCGGAATGTCCTTGGTTGCCGGGTGATTGCGGTATTCACGTACCAGGCTCAGACCGTCCAGCCCCGGCATCACCAGGTCTTGAAGAATCACCGTCGGCTTGATGCGCACTGCGTGGGCGATGGCCTGGTGCGGGTCGGCGCAGAAGTGGAAATCGATATTCTCTTCGTTCGCCAAACCGCGGCGCACGGCTTCGCCGATCATGGCCTGATCGTCCACCAGCAACACCATGGCGGCGTTTTCGTCGGTCTTGAATTCGTCGAGCTGTAATTCAGTCATGTGCGGTCACCTGAGTACTACCTGAGCCAGGAATGAGGGCAAAAGTGCTCATTTGGCGAAAATCTCCAGCAATCGTGGCGCGATCTTGTCCAGCGGGCGAATCTCCACGGCAGCGTCGATGGCCGCGGCCGCCTTCGGCATGCCGTACACCGCACTGCTGCGTTGGTCTTGTGCGATGGTCAGGTAGCCCTGTTGGCGCATGAGTTTAAGCCCCTGGGCGCCATCACGCCCCATGCCGGTGAGCAAAACCCCCACGGCGTCGCCATTCCAGTAACTGGCCACGCTCTCGAAGAACACATCGATGGAGGGCCGGTAGATTTCGTTGACCGGTTCGGCGGTATAGGCCAGCGTGCCGTTTTTCAGCAAGCGAATATGGTGATTGGTGCCGGCCAGCAACACCGTGCCGCTTTGCGGCGGCTCGCCTTCCTCGGCCAGGCGCACGTTGAGGCCGCTGGCGCTGCCGAGCCATTCAGCCATGCCGGCGGCAAACACCTGGTCAACGTGCTGCACCAGCACGATGGCCGGAGAAAAATTGTGCGGCAGCCCCTTGAGCAAGACTTCCAGCGCTGCCGGCCCTCCGGCGGATGAGCCAATGGCGATCAGGCTCTGGCGTGAGCCCGTATTGCGCAACGGTGTCGGCGCCGGACGCGGGCGGTTGCCCTTGTCACCGATCAGCCAACCGATGTTGAGGATCTTGCGCAACAACGGCGCGGCCGCATCCTGGGCATTGCCGGTGCCAATGGCCGGGGTGTCGACCACGTCCAGCGCACCGTGACCCATGGCCTCGAACACACGGTGCACGTTCTGCTGACGATCCACGGTGACGATGACAATGGCACACGGCGTCTCGGCCATGATCCGCCGCGTGGCCTCGACGCCATCCATCACCGGCATGATCAGGTCCATCAGAATCAGGTCTGGCGTGTCCAGTGCGCACTGGCGCACTGCCTCGGCGCCATTGCCGGCAACCCAGACCACCTCGTGGGCCGGCTCGAATGCCAGGGCGCGGCGCAGGGCCTCCACCGCCATGGGCATGTCGTTGACGATTGCGATTCTCATGCCCGCGCTCCTCCGATGAGCTCGACCACTGCATCGAGCAAGGCGTCGTCATGAAAACTGGCCTTGGCTAGATAATAGTCGGCCCCGGCATCCAGTCCACGACGCCGGTCCTCTTCACGATCCTTGTAGGACACCACCATCACAGGCAGCGATTGCAGGCGATTGTCCCGACGCAGCAACGTGACCAGTTCGATGCCATCCATGCGCGGCATATCGATGTCGGTGATCAGCAGATCGAAATCCTCCGAACGCAACGCGTTCCAGCCGTCCATACCGTCCACCGCAACCGCCACATCGTAGCCGCGATTGAGCAACAGCTTGCGCTGCAACTCCCGCACGGTCAGGGAGTCATCCACCACCAGAATTCGTTTGCGGGCCGCCTCGACCACCTGATCGCTGCGCCGGGCAATGCGCTCCAGACGCCCGGTGTTGAGCAATTTATCCACCGAACGCAGCATGTCTTCGACATCGACGATCAGCACCACCGAACCGTCGTCGAGCAAGGCCCCGGCGGAAATGTCCTGCACCTTGCCCAGACGCTCATCCAGCGGCAACACCACCAATGTCCGCTCACCGATAAACCGCTCCACTGCCACGCCGTAGATCGCATCGCGTTCGCGAATCACCACGACGCTCAGAGTTTGCCCGTTGCTCTGGCTGGCCGGACGTTGCAGCAACTGACTGGCCGCCACCAGGCCGACATGCCGGCCTTCGTGCCAGAAATGCTGGCGACCTTCGAGCTGCACGATCTGCTCCGGCAAGAGGTCGCACATGCGCTCGATATGCGCCAGCGGGAAGGCATAGGCCTCGTCGCCGACTTCCACCACGAGGCTGCGCACCACCGACAGGGTCAGCGGCACCTCGAGGTGGAAACGACTGCCCTCGCCCGCCCTCTGCTCCAGCACCACCGCGCCGCGCAACTGCCGGACCATATGCTGCACCGCATCCAGACCAACGCCGCGGCCAGACACCTCGGTGACCGTGTCGCGCAAACTGAAACCTGGCAGGAACAGGAATGTCAGCAACTCCTCTTCGCTCAACTGAGCAGCGGTTTGCGCGGGCGACAAACTTCGTTCAACGATGCTGCGACGGACCTTTTCCAGGTCCACGCCATTGCCGTCATCGCTCAATTCAAGCACCAGCAAACCGGCCTGATGGGACGCGCGCAGGCGAATCAAACCTTCAGCCGGCTTGCCCGCCAGCAGGCGTTGTTCCGGGGTCTCAATGCCGTGGTCGACCGCATTGCGCAACAGGTGAGTCAGCGGCGCTTCGAGCTTTTCCAGCACGTCGCGATCAACCTGAGTCTTCTCGCCTTCAATCTCCAGTCGCACCTGTTTGCCCAGATCGCGCCCCAGATCACGGACCATGCGTACCTGACCGGTCAGCACATCGGCAAACGGCCGCATGCGACAGGCCAGCGCGGTGTCGTACAACACCTGTGCCCGCTGGCTGGCATGCCATGCGAACTCATCGAGTTCGGCGTTCTTTTCCATGAGCAGTTGCTGGGATTGCGCGAGCAAGCGGCGGGCATCCTCAAGGGCTTCCCGAGCCTCCAGGCTCATGGCGTGATCCTTGAGATGCACGTTGAAACTCTCCAGGGCACGCAGGCTGTTGCTCTGCATGCGCTTGAGGCGCTGCATGGTCGCAAGATGCGGTTTGAGCCGCTGGGTTTCCACCAGTGATTTGCTCGACAGATCGAGCAAGCTGTTCAAGCGCTCGGCGGTGACACGCAGCACACGTTCGCCGTTTTCGGTGGTGCGTGTGGTCTTGCGCGGGGCTGGCGCCGATGGCGGTTCGGCGGCAGACACCGGCGGCTCGACCTTGGGCGCGGGTGCTTCGAGTCGAAGTTCGGCCATCAGCGGTTCTGCCGGCGCAATCAACGGCGCGGTCGGGTCCAGTAACCGCGCCATCAATGCCACATAGGCGTCGATCTCCGCATCCCCCGGCGTGCTGCCTGGCGTGGCAATGCGCATCAGCAAATCGGTACCTTGCAACAGCGCATCGATGTGCCCGGGACGCAGCAACAAACGCCCTTCCTGGGCACTGACCAGGCAATCTTCCATCACATGGGCAACGCTGACCCCGGCATCGACGCCAACGATCCGCGCCGCCCCCTTGAGCGAGTGCGCCGCACGCATGCACGATTCAAGTTGATCGGCCAGGGTCGGGTCGCGCTCAAGCGCCAGCAGGCCGGCACTCAAGACCAGGGTCTGGGCTTCGGCCTCCAGGCTGAACAGCTCCAGCAAAGAGGCGTCGCGCATTTGCTCGGGGGTCATGTGAGGCTCCGGGTCACGGCGGACAGCAACTGCTCTTCATCCAGCCAACGCAGGCTGCGACCTTTGAATTGCAACACGCCACGGGTGTATTTGGCGCTGGCCTGCGCACCCGAGCGCGATGCGGTATCGAGGATGCGCTCATCGATGGCGTGAATCCCGTCGACTTCGTCCACCGGCACCACCACCGGTCCGCCGTGGGCCGCGATGATCAGCATGCGCGGCATGACCCGCGTGCCGGGTGCGACGTTGCCGGCGACGTCGAGGCCGAGCAACTCCACCAGTGACAGACAGGCAACCAACGCGCCGCGCACATTCGCCACGCCGAGCAAGGCTCGGGAGCGCTGGTGCGGCAAGGAGTGAATCGCCTGCAGCGGCGCCACCTCGACCAGACTGCGCGTGACCAGGCCCAGCCACTCTTCACCCAGGCGGAACATCAACAACGAGCGGGTTTTCACCTCGCTCTCGACCGTGACGGACACTGGCCCGCGCTCCTCCTGCTGCAACGCATAGCGATCGAGCAAGCGTGTGGCGGCCGCCGAATACACCGCACAATTGCGGCAATGAATATGCTCGGCCAGCAACGGGCAAGACTTGTCACCGTGGATACCGATGCGGTTCCAGCAGTCGTCGATGACCTGGGCATCCCGGGTGACGCTAAAGGTGTCGGAGGCGATCATCGTTTAAGCTCACTGTCGGCGGCGCGCGTGCTGCGGGCGGCACGTACCTGCAATCGTCTGGCCCCAGCCGCGTCACCCTGAGCCTGCAGCAATGCGGCCAGGTGCATCAACGCTTCGGGATGTTGCGGTTCGAGGTACAACGCCTTGCGATAAAAGCCCTGGGCTTCGAGGACGTTTGCGGCTACATCGCTAAGCAGTCCCAGCCAATAGAACACCTGGGCTACCGGCTCATGACTGCGCAAATAACTTTCACAAGCGGCCCTCGCCTCGGCGCTTTTGCCTTCGTTGGCCAGCGCGGCGATGTTCGCCAGCAGCACGGCCGTATCGGTGCCAGACGTTTTCGGCGCAGAAACCAGCGGCACAACACTGGCAAACGGGCGACTGCGCACTGGCGCAGGCGGTGGATTGCGCAAGGGTTGCGGCACAGGCAACGGTGCAGGCACGAATGCCGGCAAGGGATCAGGGTCCGGCGTCCCCTGTCGACTGAACGCGAAGGACTGCGCGATACCGATCGAGCGCATCCCCAAACGCCCCAGCAGACCGCCTTCGGCCGGACCGATAAACAGCACGCCGTCAACATGGGTCAGCCCCTTGAGCACTTCGAAGACTTGCTTCTGGGTCGGCTGGTCGAAGTAGATCAGCAGGTTGCGACAAAACACGAAGTCGAATGGCGGTTCACCGGCTAGCAAGGCCGGATCCAGCAGGTTGCCGACCTGCAGACGCACTTGCTCAAGCACCCGCCGATCGAGGCGATAGCTCTCGCCTTCGGCGATGAAATGACGGTCGCGATACGCAATGTCGTCGCCCCGAAAGGAATTCTTGCCGTACAACGCCCGCCGGGCTCTTTCCACCGACAGCGGGCTGACATCCATGCCGTCGACCTTGAACTGGTGCGGCTTGAGCCCGGCATCGAGCAACGCCATGGCGATGGAATAGGGTTCTTCACCGGTAGAGCACGGCAGACTGAGAATCCGCAGTGCGCGCAAGTTATTGATCTCGGCCAGACGCTTGCCCGCCAGCTTCACCAGGGTGGCAAAGGATTCCGGATATCGGAAGAACCAGGTTTCCGGAACGATCACCGCTTCGATCAACGCCTGCTGTTCGTCCTGCGAGCCCTGCAAGGTACGCCAATACTCATCGGCCGAGGGTGCTTGCGCCGCAATGCTACGCTGGCGCACCGCTCGCTCGATGATTGCCGGCCCCACCGAGGCCACGTCGAGTCCGATGCGCTCCTTGAGGAAGTCGAAAAAACGCTGATCGCTGTTCATGGCCGCTCCTCCAGCAGCGCCGGATCCAGTGGCGGCGAGGGGAACAACAAGGCCCGAACCTGTTCGTCCAGCAGATCGCTGACCCGTACCCATTGCAGCAAGCCCTGCTCGTCCTCACGCACCGGCCCGAGATAAGGCGCCTGGCGATTGTCCAGACCATAGGGCTGAAAATCCGCCGGATCGCAGCGCAAGGTGTCGGTCGCCTGTTCCAGAATCAATCCGAGCAACTGTGTTTCGGCAGTTTCATCCGGGCGATAGTTGACCAGCACCAGTCGCGTGCTGGTACGGGCCTGTGCAGGCGTACCGAACGTCAGTGCGCTCAAGTCGATCACCGGCACCACGGCGCCCCGATAGGCAAACACTCCGGCGACCCAGACGGGTGCATGGGCAATGGGCTTCAAGGGCAGGCGCGGTAGCACTTCCGTAACCTCGATGGCTTGCAGGGCATAGCGTTCGCTGCCGATGCGGAACACCAGGAACAATGCATGCAGCGCCTGCTTCACTACAGAGCGTTTGGCCGTGATTTCGCTCATCAGACTTTGAATCGCGAAACGCCGCTGCGCAGCCCGACGGCCACTTGGCTCAGCTCATCGATGGCGAAACTGGCCTGACGCAGAGACTCGACGGTCTGGCTGCTGGCATCGCCCAACTGCACCAGCGCGTGGTTGATCTGCTCGGCGCCGGTGGCCTGGGCCTGCATGCCTTCGTTGACCATCAGCACCCGTGGCGCCAGCGCCTGAACCTGATGGATGATCTGCGACAACTGCTCGCCGACCTGCTGCACCTCGGACATACCGCGACGCACTTCCTCGGAGAACTTGTCCATGCCCATGACCCCGGCCGATACCGCCGACTGAATCTCACGCACCATCTGTTCGATGTCGTAAGTGGCCACCGCCGTCTGGTCCGCCAGGCGCCGCACTTCGGTGGCGACCACAGCAAACCCGCGCCCGTATTCCCCGGCCTTCTCGGCCTCGATGGCGGCGTTGAGCGACAGCAGGTTGGTCTGGTCGGCGACCTTGACGATGGTCACCACCACCTGATTGATGTTGCCGGCCTTCTCGTTGAGGATCGCCAGTTTGGCATTGACCAGATCGGCCGCGCCCATCACCGAGTGCATGGTTTCCTCCATGCGCGCCAGGCCCTGTTGCCCGGAGCCTGCGGCCACCGAAGCCTGATCGGCGGCGGTGGAGACCTCGGTCATGGTACGCACCAGATCCCGGGAAGTGGCGGCGATTTCACGGGAGGTCGCGCCGATTTCCGTGGTGGTGGCGGCGGTTTCAGTGGCGGTGGCTTGCTGCTGCTTGGAGGTGGCAGCAATTTCAGTGACCGACGTGGTCACCTGCACCGACGAACGCTGGGCCTGGGACACCAGGGATGTGAGCTCGGTCATCATGTCGTTGAAACCGGTCTCCACCGCGCCGAATTCGTCCTTGCGCTCCAGATTCAGGCGGCTGCTGAGGTCGCCCGTGCGCATGATTTCGAGGATTTTCACGATGCGGTTCATCGGCGCCATGATGGCGCGCATCAACAACAGACCGCAGAAGGCGGCGGCCAGCACCGCGATCACCAGGGAAATGCCCATGATGGCTTTGGCGGTGACCACCGCATCATCAATGGCCGCGATCTCTGTGTCCGCAACGGTCTTGTTATGCTGCAGGATGTCATTGATCTTCATTCGACCCGCTATCCAGGTCGGGGTCAGCTCACCGTTGAACATGTTGACGGCCTCGGCGTTCTGGTTGCGTTTATGCAACTCGATCACCGCGGCCAGAATCCGGTGGTAGTCCTCATGAAGTTTTTCGAACGCTGCGTAATCGACCCTGTCTTCTTCGTCGGCCATCGTTGCACGGTAGAGGTCCATCTGCTCCTTCAACCGCTCAGCGAAGACCTTGAAGTTCGCGGCATCCTCGGCAGTGAAGCCCTGCTCTTCCTCCAGGCCGAGCATGGCCTGAATGCGTACATAACTGTCGGACCACGCGCCACGAATCATCGAACTGTAATACACCCCTGGCAGAGCGTCCTCACGCACGCTGGCCTCGCTGTTTTCGATCGTCAACAGCCGGGAATACGAGACGACCACCATCAGCAACATGATGGTGATAATTACCGCAAAGCTCGCCAAAATGCGTTGGCGCAACGTCCAGTTCTTCACAGTCATTCCTCGGGGGCTGATACGAAATGCGGGGGAGTATAGCTGAGGGCGGTGTTTCATTTATAAGACGGATGCGCGCCCCCTGCCCGGATCGGGTCAGGGACTCTCTATCAGATCCGGTAGAAGTAGCCAGTGACGTAAGTGCAGAAGCCGACCGTGGATTGGCCGTGCGAGGTGTCGGGTGGCTGCAATGACCAGCATCGTACACAAATCCCGAGATTGGCGAGTAAACCTGTAGGAGCTGGCTTGCCAGCGAAAGCGTCGTGTCAGGCAACCGATAACTGACTGAATGACCGCCTTCGCTGCGATGCGGCGACCCGACAAGCCAGCTCCTACAATGTTTATGTGCTTACACGGAAGCCTGGCGAACCTGCTTCTCCAGCTCAGCCTTCAACCCCGGCTCCAGCTCCAGCTGCCGCGCCAGCTCATCGAGGTAGGCCTTCTCCATGAAGTTTTCCTCGTCCACCATCATCACGCTGGCGATGTACATTTCGGCGGCGATTTCCGGGGAGTGGGCAGCGCGGGCGACATCGCTCGGGTCCAGCGGCTTGTTGAGCTCGGCGTGCAGCCAGCGTTGCAGTTCCTGGTCGCTGTCGAGCCGGCTGAATTCGCCTTCGATCAAGGCTCGCTCACGCTCATCGACATGACCGTCAGCCTTGGCCGCAGCCACCAGCGCCTTGAGAATCGCCTGACTGTGCGACTCCACTTGCGCGGCCGGCACGCGGTTCAGGGTTTGCGGCTCCGTACCGGCCGCAACGCCCTGCTGCGCCTGCCAGTTGCCGTAGGCTTTATAGGCCAGCACGCCCAACGCGGCGAGACCGCCGTAGACCGCGACCTTGCCCCCGACTTTACGGGCCTTTTTGCTGCCGAGCAGCAAACCCATGGCGCCTGCGGCCAATGCTCCGCCGCTCGCGCCGCTGAGCAAACCGCCGAGGGCACCGGTGCCACCGCTCGCGCCCTTTTGCTGTGAGCTACCGGCCTTGTTCTGCAACAGATCCTGGCCGGACTTGAGTAGTTGATCGAGCAATCCACGGGTATTCATTTACCGCCTCCACAAGACGTTTGACCTGAAACCAGGACCACCAGCCTAAAACGAAAGTGCCCACGCCCCGGGGGCGAGAGTGCTTCCAGATGTTGCATTACCTCGACGCACGCATTGCCGCCCGGCCCCTCAGAAAAAAAGATATACACTCTGGCCAATCGATAAAAACAGCCCACCGGGTGCTTTCCCATGATGACCCTGCGTCAGATCCGTCATTTCATCGCCGTGGCCGAGACCGGCTCGATCTCGGCCGCTGCGCAAACCGCGTTCATTTCCCAGTCGACCCTGACCCTGGCGATCCAGCAACTGGAAGAGGAAATCGGCGTCAGCCTGTTCAATCGCCACGCCAAGGGCATGACCCTGACCCACCAGGGGCATCAATTCCTGCGTCAGGCGCACTTGATCCTGGCCACTGTGGACAACGCCAAGCGCAGCCTGCAACAGAGCACCGACCAGGTCGCCGGACAATTGATCATCGGCGTGACCAGTCTGGTCGCCGGTTATTACCTGGCGGATTTGCTCACCCGCTTCCAGCGTGCCTACCCCAACGTGGAAATCCGCGTGATGGAGGACGAACGCCCGTACATCGAGCATTTGCTGGTCAGCGGCGAGATCGATGTCGGCGTGCTGATCCTGTCCAACCTCGAAGACCGCCACGCCTTGCAGACCGAAGTGCTGACCCATTCACCGCACCGGCTATGGCTGCCGGCCCAGCACCCGCTGCTGGAACACGACAGCATCAACCTCGCCGACGTGGCCCGCGAGCCATTGATTCAACTGAACGTCGATGAAATGGACCGCAACGCCCAGCGCATGTGGTCCGCCGCCTCGCTGCAACCGCGTATCACCCTGCGCACGGCCTCGACCGAAGCGGTGCGCAGCCTGGTGGCCGCCGGGATGGGCGTGTCGATCCAGCCCGACATGACGTATCGCCCGTGGTCACTGGAGGGCGACATCATCGAAGCGCGGCCGATTGCCGACCTCAGCCAGACCCTGGATGTCGGCCTGGCCTGGCGTCGCGGCACGGCGCGGCCGGCGCTGGTCGACCCGTTCCTGACGGTTGCCCGCGAACAACCCCACGGCGGGCGCAAGCCATCTATTTAATCGAACGCCACCTTCAGTATTTAGTATTTGTCGACCCCGGGTCCGCGCTCTAGTCTTGCTGCATCCAATAAAGACGGCCGGCCCCCAGTCACAGGGAACGCTGCCATGTCTACACAAGAAGCCACACAAAAAAAGAGAACCCGAAAAATGGCTGGCGCGCAGACCCCGTTATTCACTGCATTGTTGATCGATGGTGAATTAGTCGCCGGTCAAGGCTGCGCCGAACCGATTCTCAACCCCGCCACCGGCGAAGTCCTGACCCGGATCGCCGAAGCCAGCACCGAGCAAGTCGAAGCCGCGATCCTCGCCGCCCACCGAGCCTTTGCCGGGTGGTCGCGCACCACGCCACAGCAACGCTCGAACCTGCTGCTGGAGATTGCCAACGCCATCGAAAAAAATGCCGACCTGCTGGCCCGCCTCGAATCCATGAACTGCGGCAAACCATTGCACCTGGCCCGTCAGGATGACCTGAACGCCACGGTCGACGTGTTCCGCTTCTTCGCCGGTGCCGTGCGTTGCCAGACCGGCCAGCTCAGTGGCGAATACCTGCCGGGCTACACCAGCATGGTCCGTCGCGATCCAATCGGGGTCGTGGCGTCGATTGCGCCGTGGAACTACCCGATCATGATGGCCGCGTGGAAAATCGCCCCGGCCCTCGCCGCCGGCAACACCCTGGTGTTCAAGCCGTCGGAACACACGCCGCTGTCGATCCTGGCCCTGGCGCCAGCGCTGGCCGAGATCCTGCCACGGGGGGTGATCAACATCGTTTGCGGTGGTGGTGAAAGCGTCGGCAGCCACCTGGTGAGCCACCCTAAAGTGCGCATGGTGTCGCTGACCGGCGATATCGTCACAGGCCAGAAAATCCTTCAAGCCGCCGCCAAAACCCTCAAACGCACCCACCTCGAACTCGGCGGCAAAGCCCCGGTGATCGTCTGCAACGATGCCGACATTCAGGCCGTGGTCGAAGGCGTGCGCACCTACGGCTATTACAACGCTGGCCAGGATTGCACCGCCGCTTGCCGGATTTACGCTCAGGCCGGGATTCATGACCGTCTGGTCGCCGAACTCGGCGCGGCCGTCAGCAGCCTGCGCTTTGCCGGCAAACGTGACGCCGACAACGAAATCGGCCCGCTGATCAGCACCCGCCAGCGCGACCGCGTGGCCAGTTTTGTCGAACGCGCCCTCGGCCAGCCGCACATCGAGCGGGTGACCGGCGCAGCCGTGCATTCCGGTGCCGGCTTCTATTACCAGCCGACCCTGTTGGCCGGCTGCAAGCAAGGCGATGAAATCGTCCAGCGTGAAGTGTTCGGGCCGGTGGTTACCGTGACTCGCTTCGATGAGCTGGAACAAGCAGTGGACTGGGCCAACGATTCGGAATACGGCCTGGCCTCGTCGGTCTGGACCCAGAACCTCGACAAGGCGATGCAGGTCGCGGCGCGCTTGCAGTACGGCTGCACCTGGATCAACAGCCATTTCATGCTGGTCAGCGAAATGCCCCATGGCGGCCTGAAGCGTTCGGGCTATGGCAAGGACCTGTCCAGCGATTCGCTTCAGGACTACAGCGTGGTACGGCACATCATGGCCCGCCATGGCGAGCATCTCTGACTACGCTAATAACAAGCCACCAACGGCACGTTTCACCACGTTCAAGACACTGCCCCGACCATAATTAAAGAAGAGGGAATTCCCATGTTCGTGCACAAGTCCACACTGCTCAGTGCAGTCACCACCGCGCTGCTCGCCAGCGCCAGCGTCCAGGCCGCCGAGCCGCTCAAAGCTGTCGGGGCGGGAGAGGGACAACTGGATATTGTGGCCTGGCCTGGCTACATCGAACGTGGCGAGAGCGACAAGGCCTACGACTGGGTGACCGGTTTCGAGAAGGAAACCGGCTGCAAGGTCAACGTCAAGACCGCCGCCACCTCCGATGAAATGGTCAGCCTGATGGCCAAGGGCGGTTACGACCTGGTGACGGCGTCGGGCGATGCCTCCCTGCGCCTGATCGTCGGCAAGCGTGTGCAACCGATCAACACCGCGTTGATCCCGAACTGGAAAAACCTCGACCCGCGCCTCAAGGATGGACCCTGGTACGTGGTCAACAAGCAGACCTACGGCGCCCCGTATCAGTGGGGCCCGAACGTGTTGATGTACAACACCAACGTATTCAAGACAGCACCCACCAGCTGGGGCGTGCTGTTCAATGCGCAAGACCTGCCGGACGGCAAGCCGAACAAGGGCCGCGTGCAGGCCTATGACGGCCCGATCTACATCGCCGACGCGGCGCTGTACCTGAAGACCGCCAAACCTGAACTGGGCATCCAGAACCCCTACGAACTGACCGAAGCCCAGTACAAGGCCGTGCTCGACCTGCTGCGCGCCCAGCAGCCGTTGATCCACCGCTACTGGCACGACACCACGGTACAGATGAGCGACTTCAAGAACGAAGGCGTGGTCGCCTCCGGCGCGTGGCCGTATCAGGTCAACGGCCTGATGAACGAGAAACAGCCGATCGCCTCGACCATCCCGAAAGAAGGCGCTACCGGTTGGGCCGACACCACCATGATGCACGCCGAGGCCAAGCACCCGAACTGCGCTTACAAGTGGATGGACTGGTCGCTGCAACCGAAAGTCCAGGGCGACGTAGCGGCGTGGTTCGGCTCGCTGCCAGCGGTTCCGGCGGCGTGCCAGGGCAGTGAATTGCTCGGCGCCGAAGGCTGCAAGACCAACGGTTTCGACCAGTTCGACAAGATCGCCTTCTGGAAAACCCCGCAGGCTGAAGGCGGCAAGTTCGTGCCGTACAGCCGCTGGACCCAGGACTACATCGCGATCATGGGCGGTCGTTAATTCCTCCAAGGTCCTTCGGACCTTTTTCGCTGGCAAGCCAGCTCCTACATTGAGCACGTGACTCCTGTAGGAGCTGGCTTGCCAGCGAAGCTTTTTAGATTCTGATTTCTGGAGCACCGCACCATGACGCTTGCAGTCCAGTTCACCAACGTTTCCCGTCAATTCGGCGAAGTGAAAGCCGTAGACCGGGTTTCCATCGACATCCAGGACGGCGAGTTCTTCTCCATGCTGGGGCCATCCGGCTCGGGCAAAACCACCTGTTTGCGCCTGATCGCCGGTTTTGAACAACCGAGCGCAGGTTCGATCCGGATTCATGGCGAAGAGGCCGCCGGCCTGCCGCCGTACCAGCGTGACGTGAACACCGTGTTCCAGGATTACGCGCTGTTCCCGCACATGAACGTTCGCGACAACGTCGCCTACGGTTTGAAGGTCAAAGGCGTCGGCAAGGCTGAACGCCTCAAGCGCGCCGAAGAATCCCTGGAGATGGTCGCCCTCGGCGGCTATGGCGAGCGCAAGCCAGTGCAGCTTTCCGGCGGTCAGCGCCAGCGAGTGGCCCTGGCCCGCGCGTTGGTCAACCGCCCACGGGTGCTGCTGCTCGACGAACCCCTGGGTGCACTCGACCTGAAACTGCGCGAGCAAATGCAGGGCGAGCTGAAGAAGCTGCAACGCCAGCTCGGCATCACGTTCATCTTCGTCACCCACGACCAGACCGAAGCGCTGTCGATGTCCGACCGCGTGGCGGTGTTCAACAAGGGTCGCATCGAGCAGGTCGACAGACCACGCAACCTGTACATGAAACCGGCCACCACCTTCGTGGCGGAATTCGTCGGCACCTCCAACGTGATTCGCGGCGATCTGGCCAGGCAGCTCAGTGGCAACCCGCAGCCGTTTTCGATTCGCCCGGAGCATGTGCGTTTCGCCGAAGGCCCGCTGGCCAGCCACGAAATCGAAGTCACTGGCTTACTCCACGATATCCAGTACCAGGGCAGCGCCACCCGCTACGAGCTGAAACTGGATAACGGCCAGACGCTGAACATCAGCAAGGCCAACAACCAATGGCAGGACACCAGTGCACAGCACCAGACCGGCCAGCGCATCAGCGCTCGTTGGGCGCGTGAAGCCATGATCGCATTGCACGACACCGTTGCGGGCGGGGTGTGAGATGAACACCTTGGCTATCTCCCAAACCCAGTCAGGCACCTCGCCGTTGCGCCGGTTCTCCAACGTGCTGTATCGCCGGCCAAACCTGTACCTGTCGATGCTGCTGGTACCACCGCTGCTGTGGTTCGGCGCGATCTACCTGGGCTCATTGCTGGTGCTGCTGTGGCAAGGTTTCTACACCTTCGATGACTTCACCATGGCGGTCACCCCCGACCTGACCCTGGCCAACTTCACCGCGCTGTTCCAGCCATCGAACTTCGACATCATCCTGCGCACCCTGGGCATGGCGGTCGTCGTGTCGATGGCCAGCGCCATCGTTGCGTTCCCGATTGCCTATTACATGGCGCGCTACACCACGGGCAAGACCAAAGCGTTTTTCTACATCGCGGTGATGATGCCGATGTGGGCCAGTTACATTGTCAAGGCCTACGCCTGGACGCTGCTGCTGGCCAAGGGCGGTGTGGCGCAGTGGTTCGTGCAGCACCTGGGGCTGGAACCGGTCCTGCAGTTCGTACTGGGCATTCCGGGGGTTGGCGGCAGCACCTTGTCGACCTCGCACCTGGGGCGCTTCATGGTGTTCGTCTACATCTGGCTGCCGTTCATGATCCTGCCGATCCAGGCCTCGCTGGAGCGTCTGCCGCCGTCGCTGCTGCAAGCCTCCGCCGACCTGGGCGCCAAGCCGCGCCAGACCTTCATGCAAGTGATCCTGCCGCTTTCGGTGCCGGGTATCGCCGCAGGTTCCATCTTTACCTTCTCGCTGACCCTGGGCGACTTCATCGTGCCGCAACTGGTGGGCCCGCCCGGCTACTTCGTCGGCAGCATGGTCTACGCCCAGCAAGGCGCGATCGGCAACATGCCGATGGCCGCCGCCTTCACCCTGGTGCCGATCGTGCTGATTGCCATCTACCTGTCCATCGTCAAACGACTGGGGGCCTTCGATGCACTCTAGTTCAGAAAAGCAGGGGGAAAAAGCCTCCCTCGGCCTGCGCATTGCCGCATGGGGCGGGTTGCTGTTCCTGCACTTCCCGATCCTGATCATCTTCCTGTACGCCTTCAACACCGAAGACGCGGCGTTCAGCTTTCCGCCCAAGGGCTTCACCTGGAAGTGGCTCAGCGTGGCGTTCTCACGACCGGACGTGCTGGAAGCGATCAAGCTGTCATTGCAAATCGCCTCGATTGCCACCCTGATCGCCATGGTCCTCGGCACGCTGGCATCCGCCGCGTTGTACCGCCGGGACTTCTTTGGCAAGCAAGGCATCTCGCTGATGCTGATCCTGCCGATTGCCCTGCCGGGGATCATCACCGGGATCGCACTGCTGGCGACCTTCAAGACGCTGGGCATTGAACCTGGGATGTTCACCATCATCGTTGGCCACGCGACCTTCTGTGTGGTGATCGTCTACAACAACGTCATCGCCCGCTTGCGTCGAACCTCCCACAGTTTGATCGAAGCCTCGATGGACCTTGGCGCCGACGGCTGGCAGACCTTCCGCTACATCATCCTGCCGAACCTCGGCTCGGCGTTACTGGCCGGCGGCATGCTGGCGTTTGCCCTGTCGTTCGACGAAATCATCGTCACCACCTTCACAGCCGGCCATGAGCGCACCCTGCCGTTGTGGCTGCTCAACCAGCTCAGCCGCCCACGGGACGTGCCGGTAACCAACGTCGTGGCGATGCTGGTGATGATCGTGACCATGCTGCCGATTCTTGGTGCCTATTACCTGACCCGGGGTGGTGAAAGCGTGGCGGGGAGTGGCGGGAAATAACGGACAACTCAACTGCCAATGTGCAAACGCAATCCTGTAGGAGCCGGCTTGCCGGCGAAGGCGGCGTGTCAGCCAACATCAATATTGCATGTGATGACGTCTTCGCTGGCAAGCCAGCTCCTACAAGGTTCCGGTTCAGGCAGAAAAATAAAAGTGTTAGTGAGGACAGAACCATGCAAACCAAATTGCTGATCAACGGCCAACTGCAAAACGGCGAAGGCCCCGCCCAACCGGTGTTCAACCCGGCGCTGGGGCGTGTGCTGGTGGAAATCAACGAAGCCAGCGAAGCCCAGGTCGATGCCGCCGTGCGCGCTGCCGACGCCGCATTCGACAGCTGGTCGCAGACTCCGCCGAAAGCGCGTTCGCTGCTGCTGCTCAAACTCGCCGATGCCATCGAAGCCCACGGCGAAGAGCTGGCCAAACTGGAATCGGACAACTGCGGCAAGCCCTACAGCGCCGCGCTGAACGACGAGATTCCGGCAATTGCCGACGTGTTCCGCTTCTTCGCCGGTGCCAGCCGCTGCATGAGCGGTTCGGCTGGTGGCGAGTACCTGCCCGGTCACACCTCGATGATCCGCCGCGACCCGGTGGGCGTGATCGCCTCCATCGCGCCGTGGAACTACCCGCTGATGATGGTCGCCTGGAAAATCGCCCCGGCCCTGGCCGCCGGTAACACCGTGGTGCTCAAGCCGTCGGAACAGACTCCGCTGACGGCCCTGCGCCTGGCCGAACTGGCGTCGGACATTTTCCCGGCCGGCGTGCTCAATCTGGTGTTTGGTCGTGGTCCTACCGTCGGCAGTCCGCTGGTCACTCACCCGAAAGTGCGCATGGTGTCGCTGACCGGTTCGATCGCCACCGGTTCGAACATCATTTCCAGCACCGCCGACAGCGTCAAACGCATGCACATGGAACTGGGCGGCAAGGCCCCGGTAATCATCTTCGACGATGCGGACATCGATGCCGCCGTCGAAGGCATCCGCACCTTCGGTTTCTACAACGCAGGCCAGGACTGCACCGCCGCCTGCCGCATATATGCCCAGGCAGGCATCTACGACAAGTTCGTGGAGAAACTCGGCGCGGCGGTCAGCAGCATCAAGTACGGCTTGCAGGATGATCCGTCGACCGAACTCGGCCCGCTGATCACCGCGCAACACCGCGACCGCGTGACCGGTTTCGTCGAACGCGCCATCGCCCAGCCGCACATTCGCCTGATCACCGGCGGTAAAGCTGTCGAAGGCGATGGTTACTTCTTCGAACCGACCGTGCTGGCCGATGCACAACAGGACGACGAGATCGTGCGCCGCGAAGTGTTCGGGCCAGTGGTGTCGGTGACCCGATTCAGCGATGAAGCACAGGTACTGGGCTGGGCCAACGATTCGGACTACGGCCTCGCCTCTTCCGTGTGGACCGCCGACGTCGGCCGCGCCCATCGCCTGTCGGCCCGATTGCAGTACGGCTGCACCTGGGTCAACACGCACTTCATGCTGGTCAGCGAAATGCCCCACGGCGGTCAGAAACTGTCCGGCTATGGCAAGGACATGTCCATGTACGGGCTGGAGGACTACACCGTTGTGCGGCATGTGATGTTCAAGCACTAAGAAACGCATCGCCTGTAGGAGCGAGCTTGCTCCGGGCGGCGCTCCGACGATGGACGTCAACGATGACGCGGGGATCCTGACGCCCCGCGGTGTCCTCAGGTTTTTCGCGAGCAAGCTCGCTCCTACAGTGAACGTGTCACCTCGGTTTCAAGGCAGAAACCGGCAGTACGCACCACCAGGCTCCCCCCCAAAGAAGACAAAACAATAACCACCGATCCGGGCGGCGCCCCAAGGCCCCGTCACGGTTACGGACATCCGAAATCTGCCGATTTTCCGGAGCAAACACACATGAGTGCATCACCCGAACTCTCTGCAGCCCTTGCCGACAGCGATGCCGAGCAACTACGCAAACTGGGTTACACCTCCAATTTCAAACGCAGCATGAGCCTGTGGGAAAACTTCGCCCTGGGCTTCACCTACCTGTCCCCGGTCGTCGGGGTCTATACCCTGTTCGGCTTGTGCCTGGCCGCGGGCGGGCCACCGATGTTCTGGGCTTATTTGCTGGTCGGTTGCGGCCAGTTGCTGGTGTGCCTGATCTTCGGTGAAGTGGTTTCGCAATTCCCGATTTCCGGCGGCGTGTACCCATGGGCCCGTCGTCTGGTGGGCAAGCGCTGGGCGTGGATGGTCGGCTGGATCTACTCCATCGCCCTGTGCGTGACTATCGCTGCCGTGGCGGTGGGTGCCGGTCCGTACCTCGCCGCCATGATGGGCTTTGAACCGAGCAACAACACCAACATCATCATCGCCCTGTTCCTGACGCTGTTCGCCACCCTGGTCAACCTCAGCGGCACCAAAGTGCTGGCGCGGATCGCCATGTTCGGCTTCCTCTGCGAGCTGGTCGGCGCGGTGATCGTTGGCGTTTACCTGCTGATTTTCGAGCGCCATCAACCCATCAGCGTGTTGTTCAACACCTTCGATATCAGCGTCGACGGCTCGTACCTGCCGGCCTTCCTCACCGCGTCGCTGGCGGGGATGTTCCTGTACTACGGCTTCGAGGCCTGCGGTGACGTGGCCGAAGAGACCCCGAACCCGAGCAAGCAGATCCCGGTGGCCATGCGCATGACCATCTACATCGGCGGCATCGCGGCGATGTTCGCCTGCCTGGCGCTGATCCTGGCCGTGCCAGACATGCAGGCGGTGATCAACGGTACCGACAAGGACCCGGTCACCACCATCCTCAACAACGCGTTCGGCCCGGTGGGCTCGAAAGTGGTGATGGGCGTGGTGATGATTTCCTTCATCTCCTGCGTGATCAGCCTGCAAGCGGCGGCCAGTCGTCTGCTGTATTCCTACGCCCGTGATGAAATGGTCATCGGCAGCCGACTGCTGAAAAAGATTTCCCCTACGACTCAGGTTCCGGTTGCCGCACTGTTCGTGTCCGGTGTCCTGCCGGCACTGATCATCATCCTTGGCTTCTTCCTGCAGGATGCGGTGGCCACCATCGTCAGCTTCGCGGCGATCGGCATCTACCTGGCGTTTCAGATGATCGTGCTCGCAGCCCTGTACGCCCGCATGAAGGGCTGGAAACCCAGCGGCAAATTCACCCTCGGCGCCTGGGGCTGGGCGGTGAACATCGGCGCGCTGGTCTATGGCGTCGGCGCCATCGTCAACATGGCCTGGCCACGTACGCCGGATGCCGCGTGGTACATCAACTACGCCATGGTGCTGAGCACCGCCATCGTGATTGGTCTGGGCCTGCTCTACATGTGGATCGCCAAGCCGTATGACCACGGGAAGGCGCCTGCGGGGGATGCGTGGAAGGTTAGTTGATAACGGGAATTTACCCGGCGCCAAAGGTGGCGCCGGGTCGCCAACAATATTTTAAGAAAATAATATTAAAGCGACAGTTCTGCCTGATCATGCTTCAGCAAAGATATGCGTTCGAACAGCTTAATTTTTTCATTTGCCTTTTGCTTGGCGTGATCAGACATGGACGCGATTAACTCTTCAAGTTGGCTCACACTACCAACCACTTTAAACACCTTTTCACCATCAACAAAAACAAGAGATTTTTTATTTCGCGTCAACAACTCAATCACATTACTAAGTGTTCCAGTGCTCTTTGCATCCCATATCATCAATCCGTAGTCAGCCGCCTCGGCCATCACAACATCTTTTGCGGTAAAAAAGGCTCGCGATCCTTTGGAGTGCTTGCTTTCCACTGTTCTGGCCGGCCATTTCCCCAGATTATTTCGTGGGGCCATACCGCTACAATAAATGGTAGTTTTTGAGCGAGACAAGCTCAGGAGATACTCTTGAATAGAGGTATCAGCACCACCGGCGTCGCCAACCACGACCTCAAACTCAGACGCAACAATATTATCGATACGCTCTTTAACCTTCGGATCAAGGCATTTGATATTGATAGAGCCTGCAATAAATACAGTTGTCATTTAGATCACTTCCAAGTTAGTGCCACCACGTAAACGCTCCGCACCTTTTGATACTTACGTAAAGCTGTACAGGCTGCCTCCATTGATGCACCACTATCAAACAAATCATCAACAACCAAAGCGTTCCAGCAGCCAGCGTTGATAATCACATCATTCACACTAAAACTATTTCCAATAGCAGCAACCTTTTCAGCTTTGGAGTGCAAATCCTTGAGCGATTGTCCGGTAATGGCCTTTCGGAGTAAATCCGAAAATACCGGTTTCCCTACAATACGCCCCAACTCAACTGCAACCTCAGTAACCGGTTGTCGTGGGCGAACATTCGAGGCTGGCATAGGAACGACGAATCCCACTTGATCCAGCTTCGGAAAAACATTCGTTGCCACGGCTTGAGCAAGTGGCCCCACTTGATTCCAATCCTTCTGGTATTTGAGCTGGTAGGTCGCCTCTCCTACCTCAGTACGATGATTATCGAAGCATGGATTTCCGCGCTCATCGTTTCCGAGAAAGGTACTACTTATCATGTGCTTGTCCAGCACCCATCCCTGATCCCAGGGACCGCTTATCTGTTTGAGGGATACTTTCAAGGCACTCTCCATTTTGCACCGTCTGATGAGCGCAAAAAATAATGGAAAAAACGCACTTGAAGTCCCTGCCCCTGTACCTCACGCAAAAAACAGGAAATTCCTACAGATGCAGCCTTCCTGAAAAACCCTCGATTCCTACAACAAGCGTCCCCAGAGTAGACTTGGCGCCGCGAGTGCCTGACCGATAGGCTTTGTTCCGTCGCTGCCAAATCAGCGACCCGGAGTCGAAGCCGGAACATATCAACATGGCGCATCCGCGCCCCCATATGAGCTGGGGCATTTTTTTGCCTTTCAGTTTCGCGTTATGGCGGGCCGTGTGGCGCGGGCCTCTCGGCTTCCATGTTGATCGAGAATGTTCCGACTTCGAACGCCTCACGGTCCGCCACCCAAATCTGTCGAAGGGTTAGTGGCGGCTCCTTTTTCAACATGGAGTCGAAAATGCACAAGCTCACAGCAAATCCGTCTGAAACTCATACCTGCTTCATTCCCACCGTCTTCACCCGCAATAACCGCTTCCTCCACGCTTTCATGCAAGACAACCAAGCCTGGTTCTGTGTTCAGGACCTTGTGCGCCTGATGGGCAAACCCTTGAATGAACGCCTGACCCTGAAACTCGACCCCGACCAACGTCGCACTGTCTGGCTGCTCAAGGACGGTAAAACGGTCGAAACCCTGATGGTCAGCGAATCAGGCATGTACGCCTTGCTGGTTCACCACTTCGTCCCGGAAAACCGCAACCTGCGCCAATGGCTGAGCAACGAAGTCATACCCTCGCTGCGTGATGCGAGATCAGAGCCTGTGGAAAACCTGCCAAGCCTGAGCTCCTTGAATTGGGCCGGAGTCTCGGTGCCCTTGCTGCATTACCAACATCACGCGTGGATCAAGTGGCGAGACATGCCTGAGTTGATGCAGGTGCAGCGACCCTTCCCAATCGCTGGCACTTGCCGTTGAAGGGATAAATCGAGCTGAAAAAAGGGACAGACTTCACGGTCCGTCCCTTTGGTTTGAGTCTCAATTAATTGTCCTGCTGAATGAGTTATTTCCACATGAACGAGAGACGCAGCGTCAAACGAACCATCATCGAAATGATTCCATGTGATAGCTCGTTTGCAGAGGCGTATCTCCATAAGCGCGACCAGCAATCTGTCCGACAGCAAGCAATAGACGCTGGCATAGCCGACGCTGATGCAGGCAGGTTAACCAGCCTGGCCACCGTGAAGGCCAAATGGCTCTCACGGTAACCCGCCCTGCTCAAAACCTCGAAACACTCCTCATCGCATCCACCAGATACCTCATCGCGATCCTGTCGCTCTCCGACAGCTCCCGATAGCGTTCCACCAGTTTCATTTCCTCGCTATTGAGCCGGCGTCTTCGCCGCCCGCTGGCCAGGCACGGAAAGATTCCCAACAATTCAGTGATGTTCTGTACTTTCGACATGGACGATGTCCTTCTCTAGACGTCAAAGAAACTGCAAAAAAACCGCATCGCCCTATCCCTTTTTCAGCAGCCGCTGGGTGCCCACTGAACCGTACCGGTCCGAAGGGCATAAACCGGTCATGTGCACAGAATAGAAATATTCCGGGCGCTGAAAAGCGATTTTTAGAGTAATTAGTCGAAAAAAGCAGAAATGCCCTTTAAATCAGAAATCACTGTCGGAATTGTTTCCCGACATGTCTTGTTTCATTGCCGGGCCAGCGCAGTGCCATCAATCAATTTTGCTCAGTTACCGAACGGTTTAAGCTAGCCGGCCTCTGTATAAAAGTCCGTTGCGTTTGGCCGAAGGCATGTCCGAACCGATATTTCTGATCCAGCACGTGCCAGGAACGGCGCGGGATTGTTCACGACAGGTTGTATTTATGCACCGCAGGAACTTGCTCAAAGCCTCCATGGCCATCGCGGCCTACACCGGCTTGTCCGCCACGGGCCTGATAACGGCCCAGGCCTGGGCCGCCAGCGGCGGCACCGCTGATGGCGAGGCCACCGCGTTCGATTTCGAGGCGCTGAAGCTCCAGGCCAAACAGCTCGCCAGCCGTCACTACCAGGACACCAAGCAACAGTTGCCGCCGACCCTGGCGAGCATGACGCCGCAGAACTTCAACGCCATCCGCTACGACGCCAGGCATTCGTTGTGGAATGACCTGAACGGTCAGCTGGATGTACAGTTTTTCCACGTCGGCATGGGGTTCAAGCAGCCGGTGCGCATGTACAGCGTCGACCCCAAGACCCGTCAGGCGCGTGAGGTGCATTTCCGCCCGTCGCTGTTCAACTATGAAAACACCACGGTCGACACCGCACAGCTCAAGGGCGATTTGGGTTTCTCCGGCTTCAAGCTGTTCAAGGCCCCGGAACTGGACAAACACGACGTCGTGTCCTTCCTGGGCGCCAGTTACTTGCGTGCGGTGGACGCCACCGGCCAGTACGGCTTGTCGGCCCGTGGGCTGGCCATCGACACCTACGCCAAAAAGCGCGAAGAGTTCCCCGACTTCACCAGGTTCTGGTTCGAGACACCAGACAAGGACAGCACCCGCTTCGTGGTCTACGCCCTGCTCGACTCGCCGAGCGCCACCGGTGCCTACCGCTTCGATATCGACTGCCAGGCCGAGCGCGTGGTGATGGAGATCGATGCCCACATCAACGCACGCACCGCCATCGACCAACTGGGCATCGCGCCGATGACCAGCATGTTCAGTTGCGGTACCCACGAACGCCGGATGTGCGACACCATTCACCCGCAAATCCACGACTCCGATCGCCTGGCCATGTGGCGCGGCAACGGCGAGTGGATCTGCCGCCCGCTGAATAACCCGGCGACCCTGCAATTCAATGCCTTCGCCGACAAGGACCCGAAAGGTTTCGGCCTGGTACAGACCGACCACGAGTTCGCCAGCTATCAGGACACCGTCGACTGGTACAGCCGCCGCCCGAGCCTGTGGGTCGAACCGACCACCCCATGGGGCGAAGGCTCGATCGATCTGCTGGAAATCCCGACCACCGGCGAAACCATGGACAACATCGTCGCCTTCTGGACCCCGAAGAAGCCGGTGGCGGCCGGCGATTCGCTGAACTACGGCTACAAGCTCTACTGGAGTGCACTGCCACCGGTCGGCACTCCGCTGGCCCGAGTCAATGCGACCCGTTCAGGCATGGGCGGATTCACCGAAGGCTGGGCGCCGGGCGAACATTACCCGCCAGTCTGGGCCCGTCGTTTTGCCGTGGACTTCACCGGCGGCGGCCTGGACCGCTTGCCTGAAGGCGCGGGCATCGAGCCGGTGGTCACTTGCTCGAACGGCGAGGTCAAGGATTTCAGCGTGCTCAAGCTCGATGACATCAAGGGCTACCGCATCCTGTTTGACTGGTACCCGACCAATGACAGCGTGGAGCCTGTCGAGTTGCGCCTGTTCATCCGCACCAACGACCGCACGCTGAGCGAAACCTGGTTGTATCAGTACTTCCCGCCAGCTCCGGACAAGCGCAAATATCCGTGACGACCAATTAGCACCCAACCACCATTCGGTTTTCCGAACGCGACCTGCCGGTCAGTTCGGTTAACCGGATCATCCAGCCTCAACATTCGCGCCATAAATATTTAATTTCCTTATAAATCAACAACATGATCTATTCGTACTGGTCTGGCACGAGTCATGCTCTACACTTCTTCGACGAATATCCTTTGCGCCCGCTCTCAGTAGCGCTCAGGTGATTTGCAGCACAAAAGGGCCGATGAACTGGCTCCATAAAAAAAACAATGTCGAGGAAAATTTGATGCGCATCGTTCCCCACATCCTGGCCGCAGCCATTGCTGCCGCTCTGATCAGCACGCCAGTTTTCGCCGCCGAACTCACCGGCACCCTGAAGAAGATCAAAGAGTCCGGTGTCATCACCCTCGGGCATCGTGACGCTTCCATTCCGTTCTCCTACATCGCGGATGCTTCCGGCAAACCGGTCGGCTACTCCCACGACATCCAGCTGAAAGTCGTCGAAGCGCTGAAAAAAGACCTGGACATGCCCAACCTTCAGGTCAAGTACAACCTGGTGACTTCGCAGACCCGTATCCCGCTGGTGCAGAACGGCACCGTGGACCTGGAGTGCGGTTCCACCACCAACAACGTCGAGCGTCAGCAGCAAGTTGACTTCTCCGTCGGCATCTTCGAAATCGGTACCCGTCTGCTCTCCAAGAAAGACTCCAAGTACAAGGATTTCGACGACCTCAAAGGCAAGAACGTCGTGACCACCGCCGGTACCACGTCCGAGCGCATCCTCAAGGCGATGAACGCCGACAAGCAGATGGGCATGAACGTCATCTCCGCCAAAGACCATGGCGAATCCTTCCAGATGCTGGAAACCGGCCGTGCCGTGGCCTTCATGATGGACGACGCGCTGCTGGCCGGTGAAGCGGCCAAGGCCAAGAATGCGAGTGACTGGGCCGTAACCGGCACGCCACAGTCCTTCGAAATCTACGGCTGCATGGTGCGCAAAGGCGACGAGCCGTTCAAAAAGGCTGTGGATGACGCCATCAAGGCCACCTACGCATCGGGCGAGATCAACAAGATCTACGACAAATGGTTCATGCAGCCAATCCCGCCAAAAGGCCTGAACCTGAATTTCCCGATGAGCGACGAGCTCAAGGCCCTGATCGCCAATCCGACCGATAAAGCGGCTGACGACAAGAAATCCTGATTTCTGACTAACCTTATCTCCTGACAGGGCGCATGCCCTTTCAGGAGGTTGTCACTCCCTGCTGGCATTTTTTGGAAACACTCGAACCGGTGGCTGTCGAGCCGGGCGCGTGTGCCTGTCTCTCAAGGACAGGCGGGAACGGAGCTTCCCCCAAGCGGGTATTTGTAATCGATCGAATCCGAGGGGAGACCCTAATGAATTACAACTGGGACTGGGGCGTGTTCTTCAAGTCCACCGGCGTGGGCAGCGAGACCTATTTCGACTGGTACGTGACCGGTCTGGGGTGGACCATCGCCATCGCCATCGCGGCCTGGATCATTGCCCTGACACTGGGCTCGATCCTGGGCGTCATGCGTACCGTGCCGAACCGCATCGTATCGGGCATCGCCACCTGCTATGTCGAACTCTTCCGTAACGTGCCGCTGCTGGTTCAGCTATTCATCTGGTACTTCCTGGTACCTGACCTGCTGCCGCCGGACCTGCAAGAGTGGTACAAGCAGGATCTGAACCCGACCACCTCGGCCTTCCTCAGCGTCGTGGTATGCCTGGGCCTGTTCACCACCGCCCGGGTCTGCGAACAGGTGCGCACCGGTATCCAGGCACTGCCCAAGGGCCAGGAATCCGCGGCCCGCGCCATGGGTTTCAAGCTGCCGCAGATCTACTGGAACGTGCTGCTGCCCCAGGCCTACCGGATCATCATTCCGCCGCTTACCTCGGAATTTCTCAACGTCTTCAAGAACACGTCCGTGGCCTCGCTGATCGGCCTGATGGAACTGCTGGCGCAGACCAAACAGACTGCCGAGTTCTCCGCCAACCTGTTCGAAGCCTTCACCCTGGCCACACTGATCTATTTCACCCTGAACATGAGCCTGATGCTGCTGATGCGCATGGTCGAGAAGAAAGTCGCCGTGCCGGGCCTGATTTCCGTAGGGGGTAAATGATGGAATTCGACTTCTCGGGCATCATCCCGTCCCTGCCGGGCCTGTGGAACGGCATGATCATGACCCTCAAACTGATGGCCATGGGCGTGACCGGCGGGATCATCCTCGGCACCATCCTGGCATTGATGCGTCTGTCCCACAGCAAAGTGCTGTCGAACATCGCGGGCGCCTACGTCAACTATTTCCGTTCGATCCCGTTGCTGCTGGTCATCACCTGGTTCTACCTGGCGGTGCCGTTCGTGCTGCGCTGGATCACCGGCGAAGACACACCGATCGGCGCGTTCGCCTCCTGCATCGTGGCCTTCATGATGTTCGAAGCGGCGTACTTCTGCGAAATCGTCCGTGCCGGTGTGCAGTCGATTCCCAAGGGCCAGATGGGCGCGGCCCAGGCGCTGGGCATGACTTATGGCCAGATGATGCGTCTGATCATCCTGCCGCAGGCATTCCGCAAGATGACCCCACTGTTGCTGCAACAGAGCATCATCCTGTTTCAGGACACCTCGCTGGTCTACGCCGTCGGCCTGGTGGACTTCCTCAATGCTTCGCGCGCCAGTGGCGACATCATTGGTCGCTCCAATGAGTTCCTGGTTTTCGCCGGTCTCGTGTACTTCATCATCAGCTTTGCCGCCTCGCGGCTGGTCAAGCGTCTGCAAAAAAGGTTCGCCGTATGATCTCTATCAAAAGCATCAACAAGTGGTATGGGGACTTCCAGGTACTGACTGATTGCAGCACCGAGGTCAAAAAAGGCGAAGTGATCGTGGTGTGCGGGCCATCCGGTTCCGGCAAATCGACCCTGATCAAGTGCGTCAACGCCCTGGAACCGTTCCAGAAAGGCGACATCGTGGTCGACGGCACCTCCATCGCCGACCCGAAGACCAACCTGCCGAAACTGCGTTCGCGCGTGGGCATGGTGTTCCAGCACTTCGAGCTGTTCCCACACCTGACCATCACCGAAAACCTGACCATCGCGCAGATCAAGGTGCTGGGCCGCAGCAAGGAAGAAGCCACCAAGAAAGGCCTGCAACTGCTTGAGCGCGTCGGCCTGTCGGCTCACGCCCACAAGCACCCGGGCCAGCTCTCCGGCGGTCAGCAGCAGCGTGTGGCGATTGCCCGTGCGCTGGCGATGGACCCGATCGTCATGCTGTTCGACGAACCGACCTCGGCGCTGGACCCGGAAATGGTCAACGAAGTGCTCGACGTGATGGTGCAACTGGCCCACGAAGGCATGACCATGATGTGCGTGACCCACGAAATGGGCTTCGCCCGTAAAGTGGCCGACCGGGTGATCTTCATGGACGCCGGCAAGATCATCGAAGACTGCAAGAAAGAGGAGTTCTTCGGCGACATCAACGCCCGCGCCGATCGCACGCAGCACTTCCTCAACAAGATCCTGCAGCATTAAGCAAACACCGCTCCTGTGTAGGAGCTGGCTTGCCAGCGAAGGCGGTGGTCCAGACGACCTCAATGTCCGGGCCATCGTCTTCGCCGGCAAGCCGGCTCCTACAGGGGATCAGTGCAAGGTTCAGATTTGTGTTGTGGTTGACCCAAGGCATCTGTGATGAAATGCGATCCCAATCTTTATCGCGCAGCAATGCCATCACTCGCCGTGAAACCCCGTCTGGTTCGTCATTTGTTCCTGCCACCACTGATCATCGCCATGATGATCGGCCTGGGCTATTTCGGCTTCTGGATCAGTGAGCACTATGGCATTCGCAGCCTTGGCGAGAACGGCCAGCGTCAGCTGGAATTGCACGCCCGTGCCGTCGAAAGCGAAATCAGCAAATACACCTACCTGCCCAGCCTGCTGGAGCTCGAAACCAGCGTTTCGCAGTTGCTGGCCGACCCAACCCCGGAACACCGGCAAACGGTCAACGATTACCTCGAAGGCCTGAACCGGCGCAGCCGCAGTCGGGCCATCTACGTGATGGACACCACCGGCCGCGTCATGGCCACCAGCAATTGGCGCGATGTCGACAGTTACCTGGGTGAAGACCTGTCCTTCCGTGCCTATTTCCAGAACGCCGTGCGCGGCCAGCCAGGGCGCTTCTACGGTATCGGCAGCACCAACGGCGAACCCGGCTACTACCTGGCCCATGGCCTTGAAGAACACGGCAAGATCATCGGCGTTGCGGTGGTCAAGGTACGCCTGGAAGCCATGGAAGAACGCTGGCAGCGGGCACGCCTGGAAGCCTTCGTCAGCGACGAGAACGGCATCATCATCCTGTCCAGCGATCCGGCTCGGCGTTTGAAATCGGTGGTGCCGCTGAGTGAAGAAACCAAGGAAAAACTCGCCCGCAGCCTGCAGTACTACTGGTTCCCGCTCAACGAACTGCAGCCGCTGGCCCGGGAAACCCTGTCCGAAGGCGTGGAAAAACTCACGTTCCCGGCCAACAGCGAACTGATGTCCGACGATGAAAACATCAGTTACCTGGCGCAGACCCGGCCGCTCGGCGATACGCCATGGAATTTCACCCTGCTCACGCCGCTTCAGGACTTGCGCCGCGAAGCGATCAACCAGGGGATTCTGGTGGCCGTGGCATTTGCCCTCTGTGCCTTCCTGTTGATTGCCTGGAACGAGCGGCGCAAGGTGATCGCTACCCGTCTTGCGGCCCGGGAAGCCTTGCAGGAAGCCAACAACCAGCTGGAGCGTCGGATTACCGAACGCACCACCGACCTGCGCGCCAGCAACGAACGGCTCAAGGGTCAGATCCGCGAGCGCCGGCTCGCCGAAGAGACTTTGCGCCGTGCCCAGGATGAACTGGTGCAGGCAGGAAAACTCGCGGCCATCGGCCAGATGTCAACCAGCATCGCCCACGAACTGAACCAGCCACTGGCGGCGCTGCGTACCCTGTCCGGCAATACCGTGCGCTTCCTCGAACGCGGCCAGCTCGATGTGGCCAGCACCAACCTCAAGACCATCAACGAACTGATCGACCGCATGGGCCGGATCACCGCCAGCCTGCGCTCGTTCGCCCGGCGCGGTGACGACAAGGGCCAGGCCTGCCTCGGCAAAGCGGTGGACGCGGCCCTGCAATTGCACGGTGCACGGGTGGAAAACACCCCTCTGCAATTGCACCGCCATTTCGAAGCTGTACAGGTGCAGATCGACCAGACCCGCCTGGAGCAGATTCTGGTCAACCTCATCGGCAACGCCCTCGACGCCATGCAAGCGCAGCCACATCCCGAGCTGTGGCTCGAAGGCGAAGCGTTCGATGGCAAATACCGCCTGCGCGTGCGTGACAACGGCCATGGCATCGACGCCGAAGCACGCAAGCACCTGTTCGAACCCTTCTTCACCACCAAACCCGGCGAACAGGGCCTGGGCCTTGGCCTGACCCTTTCCGCCAGCCTGGCCGCCGCCACCGGCGGTCACCTGGGTGTCGAGCACCCGTCCAGCGGTGGTACCGCATTCGTCCTCAGTTTACCGTTGGTAAGCCCCACTCCCGCCGAGCCAATATGAACAACGACCTTAGTGTATTGATCGTCGAAGACGACCCCCATGTGCTGCTAGGCTGCCAACAGGCGCTGACCCTGGAAGACATTCCCTGCATTGGCGTAGGCAGCGCCGAAGAAGCCCTGGAGCGGGTCGGCGACGATTTCGCCGGCATCGTCGTCAGCGACATTCGCCTGCCGGGCATCGATGGCCTGGAACTGCTGACCCGGCTCAAGGCCCGCGACCGCAGCCTGCCGGTGGTGCTGATCACCGGGCACGGCGACATCTCCATGGCCGTGGGCGCGATGCAGAAAGGCGCCTACGACTTCATGGAAAAACCGTTCTCCCCGGAGCGTCTGGTGGACGTGGCCCGCCGCGCCCTGGAGCAACGCAGCCTGGCGCGGGAAGTGTCGTCGCTGCGCCGGCAACTGGCCGAACGCGACTCCCTCGAAGGGCGGATCATCGGACGCTCGCCGGCCATGCAGAACCTGCGGGAACTGATTGCCAACGTCGCCGATACCTCGGCCAACGTGCTGATCGAAGGCGAGACCGGCACCGGCAAGGAATTGGTCGCGCGCTGCCTGCATGATTTCAGCCGGCGGCACACCAGGCAGTTCGTCGCCCTGAACTGCGGCGGCCTGCCGGAGAACCTCTTCGAAAGCGAAATCTTCGGCCACGAGGCCAACGCCTTTACCGGCGCGGGCAAACGGCGGATCGGCAAGATCGAACACGCTGACGGCGGTACGCTGTTCCTCGACGAAGTGGAAAGCATGCCCCTGCCCTTGCAGATCAAACTGCTGCGGGTGTTGCAGGAACGCACCCTCGAACGCCTCGGTTCGAACCAGAGCGTGGCGGTGGATTGCCGGGTGATCGCGGCGACCAAGTCCGACCTCGTCGAATCGAGCAAGGCCGGCGAATTCCGCAGCGACCTGTACTACCGCCTCAACGTGGTGACCCTGGAACTGCCGCCATTGCGCGAGCGCCGCGAGGACATCCTGCAACTGTTCGAACACTTTTTGCAGCAGTCGTCCCTGCGCTTCGACCGCGCAGTGCCGGAGCTGGACAACCAGACCGTTTCAAACCTGATGAGCCACGACTGGCCGGGCAACGTGCGTGAACTGCGCAACGTAGCCGAGCGCTTTGCCCTGGGCCTGCCGGCGTTCAAGAAAACCGGTGCCAGCAGTGGCAATCAGGGCCTGGCCTTTGCCGAAGCGGTGGAAGCATTCGAGCGCAACCTGCTCGGCGATGCCTTGCAACGCAGTGGCGGCAACCTGACCCAGGCCAGCCAGGAGCTGGGCATGGCCAAGACCACGCTGTTCGACAAAGTGAAAAAGTACGGGCTAAGCCATTGAGGGTCCTGAAGGCGGCGGTAGCATTCATGTAGGAGCTGGCTTGCCAGCGAAGGGGCTCTTGAATTATGTATCGCCCTTAAGGACGCCTTCGCTGGCAAGCCAGCGCCTACAGGGGCCCGGGTGTTACAAAAGGTTCGGCGCCAGCGCCGGATCGATCTGCGCCCAATGCGAAGTGTCTTCACGGTGCTCGCGCAAATACGGCAACACCGCCGCCAGTAACGGCGCCTTGAACGCCTCCTGGAAGCGATGGGCCAGGCCCGGAATCAGGATCAACTGGCTGCCTCGCAGATGCGCCGCCAGATGCACCCCGTGCATCACCGGCAGCAGCGGGTCGGCCGTACCGTGCACTACCAGTGCTGGAACCCGCAACTGATTGAGCAACGCCACCCGGCTCGGTTCGGCGAGAATGGCCATGATCTGGCGTTTCACACCCTCGGGATTGAACGCCCGATCATAGGACAGCGCCGCCTGATGCAGCAGCGCCTGACGATCATCGGTGACCATCGGGCTACCCAGCGCCGCCAACAAGTCGGCCTGTTGCTCCAGGGCCACTTCGCGGCTCGGTGCACCGCGCCGGGACAACAACTGCACCAGCGCCGCACTTGGCGCCGGCAAGCCTTCGGCACCGGAGGTGGTCATGATCAGGGTCAGGCTCTCGACCCGTTGCGGCGCCATGGCCGCCATGTGCTGGGCGATCATCCCGCCCATGCTGGCGCCCAACACGTGGAACTGATCGATGTGCAAGGCATCCATCAGCCCCAGGCCATCATCGGCCATGTCGCTCAGCGAATACGGCGACGACACCGGCAAGCCGAGTTTGTAGCGCAGCACTTCGAAGGTCAGGTTGGCTTCGGCCGGTGCTTGTCGCCAGGTCGACAGACCGACATCGCGATTGTCATAGCGAATCACCCGAAACCCCTGTTGGCACAGGGCGACCACCACCTCGTCCGGCCAGTGAATCAACTGCCCGCCCAGGCCCATCACCAGCAGCAAGGCCGGGTCCGACGCACGGCCGATGCTCTGGTACGCCAGGCTTACCTGGGCCAGATCCACCCGTTCGGTCGGAACATCGATGTCACAACGCGAAGCCGCCAGGGACGGCAGGCCGAACAGCAGCGCGGCCAACAATACGATTCGTGAAAAGAATGAAGCACCCATGAAAAAACACCAAAACGCAGAACCCCAGTAGAGCGCGAGTCTGATGAAGTTTGTTCAAGCGCGCTGCCACAGTTGCGTGACAGTTTGATGAATATCGCTGAATGGTCGGTGCGGTAACTATGTAGTGCCAATGGCCCGCTGGAGTTTCCTTAAATGGCTCAACCAAGGAGTAGATCCACTGCTCCCCGTACAACGAGCCATACTGCCATGACCGATAGACTGCTCTTCGACCTGCCCTTCCCGGCGCCGGCTGTCATACCCCCCTTATCCCCGTTGCCGCCCCTCCCCGACGAAAGCCTGTTTCAGAAGGCCTCGGCACGCTGGCGGGACAGCAGCCAGAGCTTGCGCGAGTTGATGGTCGACAGTCCGGGAATCCGCGACACGCTCGATCAACTGCTCAAACAGGAACTGGATCTGGACGGACAACACGCCGGCCTGCTCTTTGCCGCCACGGATCAGCAGCCGGAACGTTTTGTCAGCTTTACCCATGCCTGCGCCTTCGTCCTGCAACACCCGACACTGGAGACAACGCTGGATCAGGGCTGCACAGTGACCGGCCTGGCTCAAGCCCACGCCTTGTCGTCCCTGACCCCGCTGCAAATGCTCGAACGACTCAAGACGCTTGACCCGGTACAGGCGCACAACGAACGCTGGGCAACCTTCTGGGACAAGCGTGCCCCCGGCACTGCAGTGTCGCGAAAAGAACGAGCCACGCAGCTTTACCGTCATCATTTCGAGGCTGCCGCCCATCTGGCCCTCGCCCAAAAAATGCTGACGGCAGAACAGTTCAAACCCCTGCAGTTGCTCATCGACCCGCCCGTCGGAGCGTTGACGCTGGACAACCTGCCCGTTCACACCGAGCAATTGGCTCTGGTTTTGAGCAATGGCATCAGAGTCAAACCTAAAGGCGCGTGGGTCATCAGCGTGGGGGATCCGGCAACCGTCAGTCAATTGCTGTATCTGCCCAGCCGGCCCGTCGGCATCCAGCGATTCAACACACGCAGCGACATGGAGACCTGGCTGTCACAGCAGAGACTCGTCCCTATCGGTTTGCCCACCGGCAACATTCGCTATGAATACACCGCCAGAACAGACCCTATACTCGTGGGTTCCAGCGATCTGTTTGCGGATCGGTCGCAGTCTCAGGTCACCAGCCTGCGTCATGGCACCACCGGCAAGTCCGGGTTGGCGGAGCATGGCGCGCAATCGCTGGTCCAGGCCGACCGGATTGATCAACAGCGCAGCGACATCACCGTCTTCGCTTCTCCCCCCAGGCTGGAAATTGCCGATGACAATACCGAGACCGATGACACATTACCGTTCGGCAGCCTCTTTGCCGATATCCCTTGGTCCTTGCGCCAGGCGGCGCTGAAAAAACAGCGCGATGCGCTCGACACACTGGTCGAAGAGGTCGGTGAGGGTGAGGGCCTGCAGGCGTTCAAGGACTCGCTCAAAGCCCTGGAAACCGCCGAACAAGCCGCCGACAACGCTGCCTCTGGCTTGCTGAACCGGTCGCGAGCATCGGATCTGGTCACGTTCCAGCGCGAGTTCACCGCCCTGCACAGCGCGCACAAGGCCGGACTGCATGCCGAGGCCGCACTGCAACTGGCGCTCAAGCAACTGGACGACGATGAGTGCAGTCTGCTCAAGGCCCTGCTGGATACGCCCGACAATCCTGGCCCCGGCCCGGTGGCGGCCAGCCTGACCCTATCGATGAGCCAACTGGACGGCGACAAAACCTCGGTCACCACCGAGGAACTCAAAGGCGTGTTTATCTTGACCCAAGCGCAGGCGCTGACCGACGCCGACTCACCGCACAGTGTGCTGCTCTACTGGATCGGCACGGGTGGTGGCCTGCAACGGTTCGCCAACCGTCGCGAACTGGAACGCCAAGTGTTCAAGACCCACGATCAGAACACCGGGCTGACAGTGCAGCCCAAAAAAATCTTCGGCGACGCGCTCCTGTATGGCCTGAACCAACTGACCAGCGACTTCGAAGAGCAGGCCGGTGCAATACGCCAGCGTCACTCCGAATCAGCCGAAGCCGTGCGACGTGACGAACAGCTGGAAATATTGCGTAAAAAAACCCTCGCCACCTTACAGGTTCCGGTACATGCCGCCAGAAGTCTGGCCGCCGCCCATCTGCTGGAGCAGGAGCGCAGCGCTACCCTTGCCTCCAACCTGCCGGAATGGCTCGGCAAACTGACCGAGAACGAACGTAACGGACTCAAGAACCAGATCGAGGCGTATATCCAGGCGATGAAACGCAGTCACGAACTCATGACCATCGCCCTGGAACCCCGTGACGATTTCACTCGCAAACACTTGCACGCCCGCCTGCGCAAGGACTTCTCGATCAAGGGCAGTTTCGAGGTCAAGCTTGATTTGCCCGATTCGACAAAATGGGAGAAGCAGTACTTCCCCGCGCCCGGACAATCTGGTTACAAACTCAAGCTGATACCCAGTGCCACGCGCGGCACAATGCCCCTGGAGGAGCTGGCCCAACTCAACATCGACAACACGCCGTCGATGAACCTGGAGCCGCTTTCACTACGATTGAGCTTTATGCGGGCGGAGGTCACGACCGCGGATGCAACTGAACGCCAGACCCTGGCGAGCGGCATCACCCATGATTATCTGAAACGCATCCTGCCGGAACTGGACCTGCCCAAAGCCTACGAGCAGCGGATCCGCGACGCTTTCATGGGGGCGACCAGCGAGTCAGTCTTCGTCAGGGAACATCGCCGGGAAAGCCTGATCGAGCCTTGGGGCCTGATGCTGAAATTGCAGGGCGAATTCGCGCGCCTGCAACAACGCATTAACCAAAACGACCTGAAAATCCTGAAGATCGCCATCGATGCCAACACCTCCCAAGCCTGGAATGCCGATGGCAAGCGCATTGTATTGCTGCCGGCCTATTTAAGCCCGGGCGGCAAGGACACACCCAATGAAGGCCCCGTCACCCTGTCGGGCGTGACTTTCATTGAGGAACAGGTCAGCGGGGTAACCCTGCTTTATCTGCCCGACAGCCCCGATGGCCAATTTCTGCGCCGTTTCGACAGCCTGGAAGCCGCCCGCAAGGCCCTGTTCAATCTGTGCCTGCATGACAAATGGGTCACCTACCTCGCGGGCCGGGCCTTGCAGGGCAGCGTGCGGGCCCATGAAAGCCGCATCAATCAGGCCATGCTGAACCACTTCGACGCAATGATCGGTGTCGGCATGAGCTGGCCGACGACCACCTCACTGGCCGCCCACCTGCTCGATGCGCATATGGGGCGCCTGATCGAGGCCCATCGCGGCACATCCCGCTCCAACGACGCGCTGTACATGGAGCGTTACGCCTTGAAAGGCCCGCGCGCCTTCAACTACATAAAAATGGCGATGGGAATGCTGCCCTTCATTGGCAGCGCTTTCGCCCTCTACGATGCATGGACCAGCGCGAATCAAACGGTGGCCGCCTTTTTGCGCGGAGAGGTCGGCGATGGTCTGGCGGAGGTCGAATCGATACTGTTGTCGCTGATCGACGCCGCCATGGATCTGCTGCCTGGCGAAGCCGCATTTTCTGGCATTACCAAGGCGGCTCGCTCACTGACGCGCGCTCGCCAGGTCAATAACTTAGCCAGGCATGGAGCCGCGAAGCATGGCACCTCGCAGCGCCAGGCCCGACATGTCGTGGCACGCTTCGCCGGTTACGACTATGAAAAACCGATCTCGCTCAGCGGTTTGCAGCCAGCCGCTCACGGCCTCTACCTTGGCGTTTACCGGCATGTCGACGGCGACTTCATCGTGCGCCAAGGGCGCCTCTTTCAGGTTGAACTCAGCAAGGACTCACGCAATTGGCGCTTGTTCGGTAACGCCCAAAAAACCTACAAACAGCCGATTGCCCTGGACGAAACAGGTCATTGGGATACCTGGTTCGGGGTCTACGGGACAACCTTCGAGGGTGGCGGCCTAGGCGGCGGACAAGTGTTCGGGCATCTGGCCGATGCATTCGATCCTCTCTGGCCGCAAGTTATCCGTGAACGATTACCGCGCTGGTGGGCCGATCAAAGATTTCGTCGTCATCTTCAGCTGACCGAGACAGCCGATGACCTTGCTCACCGGCTGAATGACCGGATTATGAACAACAATGAAACGATCAACCGATATCACGAAGCCATCGCGGAAAATCGCGCGGCACTGAGGCCTGCGGCCGAAGCCGTGTGTATCAGTGACATTGAAACAGCCACCCGACGATACGAGGCGCTGACTGAGTTGGAACCTCTGACTCAAGCAGGCAAACAACGCGCCGTGATCGAGCAACAAAGCAGCTGCGCCTGGTTGCTGGCTGATCGGTACAGGCAGCGCGCGATCTATGTCTCGCATAGCAACGTCCCCGTGTTGCAACGAATTACTGCTCTGAAAGAAAAACTGGACGACTTGCCAGGCAACGCAATCAGTCAACGTTTGAGCCTGCTGGAGGATATCCGTCAATTGCGTGTGGAATACCTCCGCAAACTGGATCAGATGGAGGTATTCAAGCGCGATGTCAATTACTGGTTCGATCGCGTCCGCCTAAAAAAGGACAAGGATCAAATAAGGCTCGACGTCGAAACTTTGAACGAAAAGCTCAGTGAATCCAATCTGACTGTTCTGAGAACCGGCTTCCGCCTGGAAATTGTCAAACGCTACGACACCACCAGCGATGCGTCCTGGCTCTACCTGCAAGGACAGGCAGGGGAACTTCGTGTCAAGGTCGATCGTGCCATCTATATACAAGACAGCCTCCCGGAAGTGAACGTCACCCGAGATCAACGCAATCAAATCCTTCTGGACTGCATTTCGATCTACACGCAATTCCGTCGCGAGATGAGAGCCTGGACGGCCAGCTACCCGCAACACTTCCACCTGGAGACGGTGGAACCCTTGCTCAACGGCATCAAGACAATGACTGAATGGGCCCGTAAGGGCCTTGATCAACCTGCCCCTGCAGCACGGCCGGGACAATCGGGTAAGAAAGTGTTTCCCTCCGACGACAACCAATGGCTGATCGGGATTGAAAAGTGGGACAAGAAAAAGACCAGGCGGCATTTCGAAGGCAATAATGGCGAAGTCTGGGAGCCCACCAGTGATGGCAAATTCCGCCGCTCGAATCCGCCAACCGAAACACCGGAACCCACCGGGGTAAATATCGGCATGCTGGTGGACGAAGCGCAAAAACGTCTGGATTTCCAGCCAACATATCAGTCCAGAGTCGAGGCCTACGCCGATCTGGACATGCTCCCGGTTGACCTGGAACATATGATGGTCATCGAGGCAGCCGAACTTATCCGCCGCGCTGATCGCATCCAGGCTCTGGATGCTCAAAACACCCTCATTCAACAACTGCGTGACAAGGCCGGCGCACTTAAAACCACTGGACGGGAAATGCGCACCCGACAGTCGCTGACCACCAAAAAGCCCACGGATGGGATGCTCGAGTATCTACTTGACCAGAAGGTCGTAGAAATCCGTAAAACCAGCCCGCTCAAAAAACTCGGGAAACGCAAGGACGGTCGCACGGACTATATGCAGGAATACGAAGTCTGGGACCTGACACTCGATCCGGCCGACTTGCTCTGGTATGCCCACTTTCATTACTCCATTGCAAAACCGGTAATGCGACAATTCGAGAAAGCTCACTTGAAGCTGCCTGCGCACCGGTTTCTGACTCATGCTGACAACGCCGACCTGCCTTACGCGGATATCGGTAAACGGTCAGGTGTCGTTGCTCACTTCGAAGGGCTTTGAGTCCTGCGTCCAGTAAGCCTGGAGTGTTCGCTGATATAAAAAAACCGTTGAGCAGGAAAGCTCAACGGTTTTTTGTTTATCCAGGGCAAATCAAGCGCTTACGCCAGTTGACTTCTCAGTTGCCGAGCCGTCGCCACCATGTTCACCAGCGCCGCCTCAGTCTCCGACCATGCCCGGGTCTTTAACCCGCAATCGGGGTTGACCCACAGCCGCTCGGCGGGAATACGCTTGGCGGCCTTGCGCAGCAGGTTGGCCATTTCCGAGGAGTCCGGCACCCGCGGCGAGTGGATGTCGTAGACGCCAGGGCCGGTGTGCCAAGGCTATGATGAATGTTTGCTCCATAAAAGCTGCTGTAAAACATGGCGACATTGTCGACACTCAAGCCAACATGAGACAAACTCAACCTTTTCGCTTTATCGACAAGTTTTCCTCATGGAGACCTCCCCCGGTGCTTGAAATCCGTCATCTCAAGACCCTGCACGCCTTGCGCGAAGCCGACAGCCTGGTGGATGCGGCCGATCGCTTGCACCTGACCCAGTCGGCCCTGTCTCACCAGTTCAAAGAACTGGAAGAGCGCATGGGCATGCCGCTGTTCGTGCGCAAGACCAAACCGGTGCGTTTCACCAGCGCCGGTCTGCGCCTGCTGCAATTGGCCGACGCCACCTTGCCGCTGTTGCGCGCTGCCGAGCGCGATATCGGTCGCCTGGCCGGGGGCACCGCGGGTCGCCTGCACATGGCCATCGAATGCCACAGTTGCTTCCAGTGGCTGATGCCAACCATCGACCAGTTCCGCGATGCCTGGCCGGAGGTCGAACTGGACCTGGCCTCGGGCTTCTCATTCGCCCCGCTCCCGGCCTTGGCCCGTGGCGATCTGGACCTGGTGGTGACCTCCGACCCGGTGGATCTGGCCGGGATCACCTATGTACCGCTGTTCACTTATGAAGCGATGCTCGCGGTGGCCAACCAGCACCGCCTGGCCAGCAAGGCCTACATCGTCCCGGAAGACTTGCTCCCGGAAACCTTGATCACCTATCCGGTGGAACGGGATCGGCTGGACATCTTCACCCGCTTCCTCGAACCCGCCGACATCGAACCGGCCCAGGTCCGCACCTCGGAACTGACGGTGATGATGATGCAACTGGTGGCCAGCGGTCGTGGCGTGTGCGGCGTGCCCCATTGGGCTCTGCATGAATACAGCTCACGGGGCTATGTGAAGGCCAAGCGGCTGGGGGAGAAGGGTTTGTTCGCAACGTTGTATGCGGCGATCCGCACCGACATGCTCGATGCGCCCTACATGCGTGACTTCCTGCTGACGGCCAAGGACACGTCGTTTTCGACGCTCGATGGGGTGAGTGCCGTTCGATAGAGCAACACCCATCTGTAGGAGCCGGCTTGCCGGCGAAGGCGGTGTTTCAGGCGATATTGCGTAGACTGATCCGCCGCTTTCGCCGGCAAGCCGGCTCCTACAGGGGTCTACGGTGACTTCATAGCTCGCGCCACATGTGGATCTTGTCGAAATAGTCCTCCCCCACCCGCACGGCCATCGATTCCAGGCCGAACTGGACGAAACCGCAGCGCTGGTAGAGGTTGAATGCGGCATCGTTGCCGGCGGTGACGGTCAACTGGATCAGGCGCAAACCCGCATGGCTCTGCGCCTCGGCCAATGCAGCCTGAACCAGTTGATAACCGAGCCCGCGCTGGCGGACCGTCGGCGAGACGTACATGCCAAATAGCGTCACCTTGTGCCGGGCCTTTTCCCGAGACTCGAACGCGAGGCCGACGATGCCGGCCAACCGGCCTTTCTCGAAAGCGCCGAGCACTGCGTCCAGCTTGCCGGTCAGGCGCGACTCCCACCAGTCCAGCGGCATCGCCGCCCGCTCGCGCACGCTCGAAGTGAAGGCCTGCGGGTGCAGATCGTAGGCTTCGAGCATCAATGCCCGATAGTCCAGGGCGTGGCTGGCATCCAGTCGTTCGATCCACATGCTCAGACCATCCGTTTTTTGCTCAAGCATCAGCCGCAGTGCCAGCCCGGACAACACCAAGCCCATGAAATAGCGCTGCATCGCCAGCCAGGTCGGGTTGTTGAGGAACAGGATGCAACGCGGCAGCGGCAAAAATCAGGTTCTTCACGGATTACCGGGAAAGACGCTCTTGATCTTCATGAAAAAGAATTCGCTGTCCCGGTAACCGTACGCCATCCGCTTAATGACCTTGATTCGATTGTTGATGCCTTCCAGCTGGCCCGTA